>JALURF010000188.1:3072-7913 GCA_027017165.1 Thermofilaceae archaeon | reverse complement strand
TCTTTACATAGTACAATTCTTTTTGTTTACCGTAAACTTATTTTTATTATTTTGAATATGTCTGATTCATCTATTGATGTATTCATCTTTATATACATGGTGAAAAAATGTAAAAACGGGGATTGTATGGTTGAAATAGATGCATCTAATCTTTCTCTTAGAGAAGTAAATTCAAGGATTAAAGAAGCCATCTCTCGAAACGAGAAAGTTATCGTCCGCAACGCATGTCATATTCACGGATTGGCCGCTGGCTTAACTAGAGGAGAAATTATCGTAGAAGGTGATGTGGGCGATTACCTGGGAATGTTGAATTCCGGAGCTAAAATATACGTTAAAGGTTGTGCCGGGAACTACGTTGGAGATGGAGGATGGAGCGGCGAGATCATAGTTGAGGGAGACGCGGGATACGGCGTCGGGATATATGCCTATGGCGGAACTATAGTGGTAAATGGATGCGTGGGAGATGGGCTAGGCTATATACTGAAAGGTGCCACTGTCTTGGTTAAGGGAGATGCTGGAAATACTGTAGGATTATACATGGTTAATGGAGATATAATAATAGTGGGTAACGCCGGGAAGCTTATCGGAGACTGGATGATTAAGGGAAATATATACGTAGGCGGGAGTTACGAAAGTCTAGGTCCTAACGCTAAAGAAGTACCTTTAGCTAGGAAGGACGAGGTAAAGTTGGGGGAAATCTTTAAAAAATATAAGGTGAACGCCGACGTGAAGAAGTTTAAGAAGATTGTACCGGTGTCGTTAAGGCCGTTCTACGGCAAGCCCAAAATGGAGCATTTGGGTGAAGGTTGAGGAGGTGGTATGGATGGCGTTTGAACACCCCTTGTATAAGAGAATAGCTGTTAAGAGGTATCAAAATAATATATACAAAGCGGCTTGGGAAGAGATACGGTATAAAGCCGAGACCGGGAGATACCTTGTTAGAGGTTTCGGTTATACCGGTCGGTTACCCCACTTCGACGACCTACTGCTCGTCCCGGCTCACGTAGCCCCGCCGGTTCCCGTAGATTCCTATAGAGAACACGTAGATACAACGGTGATTATAGGAGAGGGCAGAGTCAGTAAGCCGATAGTCCTTAAAACGCCCGTTGTGATAGGTGCTATGAGCTATGGAGCCACTAGTAGAGAATTCAAACTAGCATGCGCTAAAGCAGCAAACATCTCCCACACTGCTAGCAATACTGGTGAGGGCGGGATGGTTCTCACCAGGAAGCCCGACGGCACCGTGGAGTACACCGAGTATGAGTACGTGAAGCCTAACGGATACTTAGCTGTACAATTCGCCTCTGGCAGATGGGGTGTAAGCCTAGGCTACCTACTACACAGCGATATAATCGAGGTGAAATATGGACAGGGAGCTAAGCCCGGTATGGGAGGACATCTGCTCGGCGAAAAAGTTACAAAAGAGATAGCGGAGACAAGAGGTATACCTGAGGGAACTGATTGTTTAAGCCCTGCTAGACATATGGACATTAGAAGTATAGACGATTTAAAGACTGTAATCAAGATATTGAGAGATATCGTCGATTACGAAAAGCCTATAGGCGTTAAGCTTGGACCTGGGAGGATATACAAAGATGTACGGCTGGTGGCGGAATGTGATATAGACTTCGTAGCTATAGACGGTAAATACGGTGGTACTGGAGCTAGCCCGGATCACGCTATTCAAAACGTGGGCTTGCCAACTATAGCCGCTATACCGGCCGCCGTTAAGGCGTTGAGAGATGCTGGAGTTAGAGAGGATGTAGCTTTAATCGTTATGGGAGGTATAAGAGATGGAGGAGATGTTGCTAAAGCTTTAGCATTAGGCGCGGATGCCGTAGCCATGGTTTCGGCTATAGAGATAGCCGCTGGATGTACCATGTGTGGGCTCTGTAGTACTGGGCAGTGTCCAGCGGGTATTACGACTCAGAATCCGGAATTGAGGAGGAAGCTTGCTAGAGGTAAGGGAATAGATGAAGCCGCTAAATGGATATCTAACTTCATAAACGCTGTAACTAAGGAGGTTGCGCAGATTACCGGAGCTTTAGGCTATAGCAGCATCAAAGATTTAGATAGAGAAGATTTGAGGGCTATAACTCTAGAAGCCGCCGCTATGGCTGGCGTAAAACTCGCTGGTTTAGAGGATTACATACCTGAACACTGGAAATGGTTCTAAACTTCTATCTTTATTTACAGCTATCTTTTTATCTTAGAAGCGGCTTTTCTCTTAGATGACTTCAAAGAAGAAGGAGTTATCTACTATAGCTTGGCTTATAGAAGCTCTCGACGGCTACAGAGTAGGGCGTACGGTAAACCCTAAAACTGTTATGGAGAAAATCGGCGAAGTAGAGCACGTGTTCGAGCCAAAGGCTAGACACGCTAAGAAAGTCATTAGAAAAACACTGGATTATGTCGCGAACCTTCCGGCTAGGGATCCGTCGGCAAAGCGATGGGCTACGGTCTATCTTTTCGTCAGGCTATCACTTAGAATTACATTTGTACTCTTTCTCTTCTCTCTTTTCTTGACGACTACGAATCCGGAACTGGGATTTTATCTCCTGTACGTGGCTACCGCACTCCTCTACATTTCGATGATCGTTAGATGGTATAGTTTGAATAAGGTTCTCGATTTTTACGCTTTAAACCACCACTTAATGGAAGGAGCGTCTAGAAGATTGAAAAATTACGTGCAACAGTTAATAGATTACATGAAGAATAGCATAGTGAGAGAAGGATTAAAAAAATCGAAGTATAAGCTCCACTTATTCAATACCGATTATGAATCTATAGTGGTTTTAAAAAAGCCGGGGATTTTGAGAGAGTACTATCTCTGCGAAATAAATCTTAAATCTTGAAAGGTATTGGATAGCATATGGGAAAAGCGAATATACAGCTGGTATTGGAGCGGTCTAAAGTCAGGATAGGAGATCCTATTAGAGGCTATGTGGAAACAGACAGAGAGGTTATCTTAAAGCTTATTATTTCGGTTGCCTCACTTTTGCCGTCAAAGGCTAAACGTGTAGGCCCCTTCTACAATGTGATAATGAGTTATGTAAAAGAAAAAAGGATTAGAAAGAGCCAGAGTTTCGAATTTAAAGTGCCTAAATCCGCGCCTCCCACTTTATCGACTAGGAATTTTCTAGTTAGATGGAGCTTAGTTGTCGGCGTTCCTAGACTAGGAGGGAGGCTGCTATATCCCCGCAATGAGGTCAGAATTATAGCTGTGCCGCCTTTATACCCCAGAAAAGAGGTTAGAGGGATAGATTTGCAGAGCGACTACGCTGAACCTGGCAAGAAATTCTCCGTCATTATAGACAGGAAGCTCGAAGATCCATTAGCGGAAATTTTAATCGAAGAATGGTATAAAGATCCTAAAAGAGAAATTATCGAAGTTTATGATTTAGAAGCGGAGACCGAGTTTAGAGAATTAGGGAAGAAGACTCTTTTAGTTGTCGATTTCCCGCCTCTTGTCGGCGGAAAGGAGGATTTCATATTCTATCCTTTGACGTTTACCACGAAATATGGAGATGTCGAGTTCGGTATTAGGACAAAAATAGAAGTAAGTTCGGGGAATCTCGCCTCTCCGCTTATTATACCGTTTCAGATAACGCTTTAGCGGACTACTTCCTCCACTTCTCTATACCAGGGCTTCTTAGTCCCTACTTTAGCCCTTTTACGCCATTTCCTGCTTTTAGGCTCTACCTCGATCATCTCCAACAATTTATCGACTCGCCCTACTATCGTTTTATACTCTTCATCACTGAGCTTGCCTTCTTTCACGAAGGTTTCGGAGAAATTTTTGACGAGCTTTAAGTTGTTCGTGGCGTCGTAGTAGAATCCCCAATCGTCGGCTAGTATTTTAGCTATATACTTCCCATCTATGATCTCTTTCTCCTGTTTATCTCCTACCTCGTGACCTAGGAAGAGCACTATAAGGTCGATTATATCCTTGCGGTTTATCTGGTGTATCTGCGTCTTCTCTAAAACTAAGTCTGCGAGAGTTATAGTCGGATAGTCTAGCTCTAATCTGTTTTTGAAGTTTACATCGTGGCTAAATTCGAGTTTATCAAAGAATACGTCTACGTGGTAGTAGCCTTTAGGATGATAGTATATGTGCCTTTTTGTACCGAATAACCTGTTTATGTAGAAGTCCGGCTTAAACTTCAAGGTCTCCTCGAACAGTTTTTTAATGTTTTTCCTCTGTTTCCCGTAGCCTATCAAGTCTAAATCCGTGAATAGAGGTTGTCCTTCCCCAAATCTCCCTAAAGTTTTGAATTTCTCTCTGCAGGATGGACAATTGTCAGAGTGTATGTAGATTGCCAGCGCGCCGATAATCCTTAACTGTATTCCCATATCGTTAGCTTTTCCGACTATTGCTAAAGCTTCTTCAAGAAATTTGTCTTCTGGAAGTCCTACGAAGTGTATTTCGCCCATTTTACCCCTCTATCTTCCAGTAATTTTTAACACCATCTTCGGTGATCTCGACCACAAAGCCCCTCAGTATACCCTCGGTATACTCGCTTCCTGGATTTAAGACAGGGGTTTTTCCTATTTTGTCGCTTGCATAGCTTTCGTGTATATGTCCGTGAAGCCCTAGTAGGGGCTGATACTTTTCTATCATTTTCCTCACGGCTTTGCTGCCTACATGGACCATTAAGGGTTTCCCTCCGACGTATACTATCTTCAAGTTTTTATCTAGTTTGGGTGCTAAGTCGAGCTTTGTATTGTAGGGCGGCGCGTGGAAATTGAATATGAGCTTACTCGGGTCGGATGCTTTAGAAATTATCTTTTCGAGATGTTTCTCGAGTTTTTTATCATCCATCTCTCTTGGAGTATTCCAT
>JALURF010000188.1:0-3062 GCA_027017165.1 Thermofilaceae archaeon | reverse complement strand
ATTCCATGGCGTCGGGTTTACGTATTCACAACTGACTATCTCGTATCCGTAATCTATTGGAATGATTCTATCTAGCGGGTATATTATGCCTTTATCCTCATAGCTTTTAATAACCTCGTCTATGAATTTCTCGTCGTCGTTGCCCGGCATCACTATTACTTTAACATTTTTTAAATCAACCTTCTCGACTATAAGATCAAGCCATTTCCTCATTCTCTCCGTAATCAACTCTTTAAAGAGTTCATCCATCTTTCTGGGATCCGCCGCTATTTTCTTAGCTTCATCCACCGTCAAAACTTTATAATAGTAGGACATGTTTTCGATGCTCTCCAACACTTTTTTTAGCTTCTCGTCGTCTCCTTTAGGTATCTTATATTTCCGCCCCACGAACTCCGCGTAGTAGTAGTCTCCCATATCGTAGACCGGTACTATAGCTTTGCCCGTTAAGTCGCCAGCTAGGATCAGTATATCTGGGTGGTAAATTGAAGTAGCGTTTATCCATTTCTTCCACACGTAGGTGTTTCCGTGCACGTCCGCTGAAAAGAATATACGTACCATATCTACGCACTCCTCACGAGTTATGAGTTATTTTGATTTCTAGTGTAAATAAAATTTTTGGCTTCTCGTTCAAAAAATTAAACATATACATCACGAGAGAAAAATAAAAAATGTTTTTAAGCAGGCGGTATCTCCGTATAGATAGTCTTAACGTCTATGCCTCTCTTAGTGTTGTAGATTAGGAAGCTTACGAAGATAAAGGCTCCGAGCGCCATCCAGAAGCTCTGGTGTACCGGGATCATCAGAGACTCGCCGCCGAAGTAGTAGAATATCTCTTTGGTAGCTACGAAGAAGAAGAACATATTGATGCCGAAGCCGTAAGCTCCCAGTATGCTTAATACCGGAATTCCGCCGATCTCCCATTTCAACGGGCTTCTCTCATAGAGGTCGCTTCTCAAGTAGGGCAGGACCGCGGCGGAGAGACACGCCATCATCACCGCGAACTGGTAGAGGTTCGTAGTGTCGGCAGCCGCTGCCCAATCTCCTCCAGCCGTTAACGCGACTCCCACAGCGCCGCCTATCATAGTTATTATTATAGCCCAGTGCGGGCTGTGGAATCTCTCGTTTACCGCGGCAAATAGTTCTGGGAAGAATCTGTCAAAAGCCCAGGCGAAGACCATTCTGCTGGCTACTACGAAGAACGCTGGAATATCCTTCAATAGGATTATACCTACAACCGTTCCGTTTAGTACTTGTAGCCATTCAAGCCCCTTGGGTACCAGCGGTATTGTAAATGACGTTACGACTTTAGGCGGCAACAGATATGTTGCTGGAACGCCTAGGAGAGAAGCTAAGCCATCCGGTCCTAGTTTATTGTATACGTGGAAGTAGAGCGCGTTGAAGTATACTCTGTCTGGGGGTATTCCGGCTGAGCGTAGGAAACTCATAGCTCCCGTTCTCTCGAGTACGTCTTGAGGTACTATCCAGACCGTATAGACCATGAAGGGCAACGCGATATAGTATAGCATAATTATTATAGTTCCGAGAACTTGAGCTACGAAGAGCGATCTGGCGGGAGCTTTCAGCTCTCCTCCTACGAAGACAGCTGATAGTATACCTATATAGGCCCAGATAGCTCCGACGCTAGCGCTCATAGTGGCTTCCCAAGAGAATGGAGCTACGGGCGGGTCTCCCAGTTCAAAAGCTTTCTTCACTATTTTCTCGTAAGCGCCAGCTCCGTATATTCTATCCCATCCAGCTATGGTAGCTCCCGGAGCGAAACCCCAAGCCCCTAGGATAAACAGGTTTGATATACAGCCTAGGATGGCGACTACGCCTAATATGTTGATTATCCAGCCGTAGATCCTCATGCCGAGCAGGGCTATGGCTCCGAAGACAAATACGAATGTCATGCCTAGAATCCAGTGTCCCTCTGTGCTAGCCATCCACTGGGCTGTTGCCAGTATTCCCTCATCTTTTAACGCTATTCCAGCCGCTGTCGCGGCGCTTACGAAGAAGTCTATGGAGTACCAGGCGATTATTCCATAGGAGAGCACTTCTGTGAACCAGAATCCCCATGAGGCTAGGAATCCTAATACTGGACTTAGTCCTCTAGTGATGAAAATGTAGTCTCCTCCAGTTCTCGGCATCATAGCGCCTAGCATTGTGTATACTAGTGCTGTTGGTATCATCGCTAAAATACCCGTTACTAGGAAGGAAAATGGGACGAAGGCTCCCGGGTGCTGATATGCGGCTATTACCGCTAGTTTGTGAATTCCTCCGCCGACGGTGTGTGTGAAGACTAGCATGAAGGCGGTGAAGGGGCCTACTGTTCTTACTAATCCGCTGGCTCTTCTAACGAATATTACGGGTGCAGCCTCTTCCCCCATAATGATTCACCTATATTGGGTGCTTTCCCCAGCTGTTCTATTTAAATTTTCACCAGTTTTAAATTTTAGAATTTTAAATAATATTTATCTTTACTAAATATTATTTAGCAGTATCTTTATATATGTAAAATTGAGGGGCTGGGGAGTATTACTCAGCTATGTCTGCTATTTCATAACCCAATTTTTTAAACACTTCCGGGTCTAGTTTTACTCCGTGATATTCATCTCCGCAAGCACCTATGACGTATTTTCTTTCTAAAACTTCCTTATCGACTATTACACGACATTTACCGTAAAAAGCGAAAGGCGGGACTCCGCCTATTTTAAACCCTGTAAGATTCTCGACTTCGCTGGGTTTGGCGAGTCTTAATTTCTTAAAACCAGTGATTCGTTCTAATTTCTTAATATCTACTCGCTTATCGCCAGTTATGATAGCCGCTAGGTATTCTTTTCTCTTAGATATCAATAACAAGCTCTTCAGAATATTTTCAGGTGGAACCCTGAGAGCTTTGGCTGCCTCTGCTGTCGTTCGACCGCTTGCTTCATGACTTATTATTTCACCTCTAATGTTTAATTTTTTCATTAACGTTAAAGCTTTTTCGAAGGCCATGGTATAGTCTAGTGATTAGTTTAAAATAAAGTTAGCGAGAAATAAAAGATATCATGTTATATTCG
>JALURF010000187.1 GCA_027017165.1 Thermofilaceae archaeon | reverse complement strand
GCTGTATTCTCCATCCCGAGGCTCTCCTGCGCAAAAATGCTGTTACGCTAGCATCAGTTTTTTATACTAATCTTTTTCATCTATTTTGGTGGAATTATGCCTAGGAGACTTAAGATAGTTACAGCTTGTGGTTTGGGCACGGGCACCGCGTTATTTTTAAAAACTGTCGTAGAGGGAGTTTGTAGAAAACACGGCATAGAAGCTGATGTCGAAACTGCTGATGCCACTCTAGCCGCTGTTTTGAAAGCGGATATAATAGTTACTGGACCCGATCTAGCTGAGAAATTTATCCAGGAGAAAGCGGCTAAAGAAGTAGTTTCCGTGTATAATTATGGTGATAGAAAAGAGATAGAGGAGAAATTGCTAGAAGCGGTTAAAAGACTTACCGGTGGAGCATAGTGCTAGCATCCAATACCACATGGCTTGACGTAGATACTTATTTGAAATCCAGTAAACTACCAGCGGCAATTCTGCCCGTAGGCTCTGTAGAGGCTCACGGCCCTCATCTACCCCTTACCGTGGATTCAATAATAGCCGAAGCCATCGCTAATGAAGTAGGTAAGAGAATTAAAGCTCTAGTTCTTCCACCGCTACATTTTGGGCAGGTATGGTCTCTCAGAAAATTCCCGGGCACTCTCTGGCTTGAAAACGAGACTTTAAGCAGGGTAGTATATGAAATTGGCGTTGCATTGAAAGAACAGGGTTTTAAGCTGTTTATCGTTATTAACGGGCACGTGGGCAACGTCGGAGCTTTAAAGAATGCTTTGAGGAAGCTAATGAGCGAAGATTTCCACGTAATGCTGTTTAACCCCGACCTGATCAGAAATATCGCCTCAAAATACATTGAGAGCCGTTTTTGGCATAAAACGTATTTTCACGCGGAGGAGATAGAAACTTCTCTAATCCTCTACCTTAAGCCAGAGACCGTGAAAATGGAAAAGGCTGTAGCCGATTATCCAGAGATCCCTTTCGACTTAAACTATACTTTTATACCTTGGGAAAAATTGACCGAAAATGCGATCATTGGAGATCCGACAAAGGCTTCCGCCGAAAAGGGAAAGCTAATCTTTGAAAATACCGTAAGCAAGATTGTGGAAATAATCGAGAAGGAAATCGAGAAATTACTCGCTTACGAGGTCGTTTAATACCTTTAAAATATCCTCTTCCGATTCTACTTTTTTAAGCCGATTCACCATTTCCGATCCTTTTTCCATCATTAATTTAGCCAACTGTTGTATAACCTTGATATGCGAAGATTTGTCAGGAGAAGAAAAGGCTATCAACACGTAGACAGGATCGTTGTGCGAGCCGAAATTAACTCCTTCCTTCACCACCAAGATGGATAGACAGACTTTTTTAGCGCCGTCTTCGGGCCTAGCGTGGGGTATGGCTACTCCCGGGCTTATAGCTATATATGGTCCAAGTTCTTTACAAGTCGATATCATTTTCTCGATATAGCCGGGCTCTATACACCCGTGCTGGAGAAGCAACTCACCGGATATTCTTACAGCCTCTTTCCAATCCTCGACTTTTTCAACTACTCCTACATTATCGCCTAGAGCGGTAAATAATTCTTTAAATTCACTTGTCAAGAGGATCACCCAGATTTAGAAATGATTGAGAAATAAAAATTTAGGGGTTTACTTTTTACCCGCTATAAGGGCTAACAGGTAGACTATTAACGGATACCAGACGTAGTCGGTGTCGGAAGCCCAGCTAAAGAAGTCTCCGATAGCGAAGCCTATTATAGGCCACATTAAAGCCTGCCCTACGCCCATTAAGACTCCCGCTATAACTCCGCCTAGGATTGCGCCGGGCACGCCAGCGTATTTATTGCCGTACACCGCCGCGGTGGCTCCGTGGAACCAGACCGACATCGTGGGAGCGAAGATGTACCATGGATACTTGATTCCGACGAAGAATATTGACATAAGAACCATGACTACCATTCCTATTAATCCGCCGTAGGCCATGGATACTTGTCCATATGGGAAGAATAGGGGACAGTCGAGTGCGGGCACGGCTCCTGGGACTATTTTCTGGGCTATGCCTTGGAAGGCGGGTATTAGCTCTGAAATCAGCATTCTGACGCCCATTATCAATACGGCGAAGCCGGCGGCGAAGTTAAGGGCTTGGAGTACTAGCCAGACTATCGGGTGTTTTCCTGCGCCGCTCGCGAATTCTACTACGCTATCCCAGGCTAGGGCGCCTACCACGGCGTATATTATGAAGTAGCTGGCGGCTATCATTAACATGGGCTCTCTTAGCCAGCTTAACGCCTGTGGGAACGTCAGTTCTTCCATGCTCTTGAATTTCCTACCGCTCTTGGCGATGGGTTTCGTTATGAGACATGTTACCAAGACTACTAGCGAAGATGAGTGCCCTAGGACGAATCCGGCGTTCTCGTTTACTTCTAGGTCGAAGAAGTGGGTGTACCATGGCTGTATTATCTGGTAGGCTCCAGTGAATATAGAGGCTGCTATAATTAACGCCCAGCCTTCAAGCCCCATTATGTACTTAAAAGCCGCAGTGAAGATTACGGCGTTCCAGAATATGAGGTGTCCGGTTAGGAAGATGTACTTGAAGGTTTTGCTTATCCTAGCTACTAGTACGTTTAAGAGAAAAGCGAATACCATTACTAAGCCTATTTCAAAGCCGAGCTCAGAGATTACCGTCTGTGTCCCTATTTCAACTGAAACTGGAGGTAATTTTAGAGCAGCTGAGGCCATCTGTCCTAGCGGCATTAAGGCGTTAACCATTACGATTACGCCAGCCAGTAGTATTAGGAGGCCCAGCGCGGTTTTAAGAGTTCCAGATATTATTTTCTCAATTCTCTCTTTGAGCGCTAATAAGCCGACGAAGGCGATTAAGCCTAGGAATATCGCGGGCTCTTGAAAGATAGCTACTACAAAATTAATAACCTCCATTAGAGGATCCATAAGTTTTCACCCGCTAGGGTAAAATACCACAAAAAAGATATATAAGCATTACCTGTAAACTTTTTATATTTTCACCTTTTAGTGTGATATAATACCTAAAATAAAATTTTACCTTATCAGATTAATCGAAACTTTAGATCCTTTAAGAGTAGAGAGTTTATCGATAATTATTTTCTTATAGAAAAAGCTTTAGCCGGGTTGTGAATTACAAATTTCTCCACTATTTCTCCTTCAATTCCCTTGGCTTTGAATATTTTCTTGGCGAAGGGGAGGAATTTCTCAAAAAGATATCCTAGGCCTGGACCGCCACCATATGATTTAAAGTCCGACCTTCTAGCAAAATCCGTTCCCACTAATAGCTGATCTTCATAACCTCTTCTGACCATTTCGATCAGGAACTCCACTCTTTTGCTCTCCGGACCGTATTTTATTTTCCCTATCTGATCCAGCGTTATGTACGCTCCCCGCTGTAGAACCTCCTCCCAATACCAGGGGTCCATGTTTCTATCGACATGATAGAAAATCACGCTAGCGGGATCTACTCCTTCCCGTTCTAAGAGGCTTAAAATTTCGACAGCCATGGTCCCTAAGGTGGTATGAGCTAGTATCGGAGCCCCCGTGCTTAGATGGGCGGTAGCCGCCGCTTTAATACACTTCTTCTCGATCGGAAGTATTCTCATATAGTCGGCGCCTATTTTTATTAATCCCGCCTTCAGACCTGTGCCTTCTATATCCTCTTCTATCTCGCTGGAAAAATACTCAGCCAGTTTATCCATCGATGTTTGGTAGTACCAATCGTCCAGGTATATTCCTCTATTAAACCCAGTGACTAGTATTAGATTTACTTCGGGAACCCGCTCCACAACATACTTTATCGCCTTAGGGTTTCTCCCGTAATCCCTACACGTGGCGTCTACCGCCGTTTTTCCTCCAGCCTTTAAGAAGTACTTAAGTTCTTGAACCGCTTTATCCACATCTGTTAGTGCATAGTCCGGATCGTTTGAAAAGGTAGGCGTCTTGTAAAGCCACGCGGGCGGCATGGCGACAAGGTGAATGTGGGAATTTGTTAAGCCTAGGCTAGAAGCTGGTACTGGACCTTTAGCAGTTATAACCTCCAATTTAACTCCCCTTAAACTTCTTCAAGTCTCATTCCACACACTGGACATCTTCCTTGGGATTTTTTATGACAAAGGGGGCATGTGTAAATGCCGCACTTCGAGCATCGGAATCTTCTCTCTCCTCTAAATACTCTTTTTCCACATCTTACACATCTACCTATAAGTAATGTCTTCGGCACATACGCCATTAAACCACCTGACCGCGTTAGAGAACGGCTAGAAACTTATTAATATTTTGCCTGTCTAGTTTGCCGTAGGCACTTTTATATCTATAAACCTGGTATGGGAAATGGGATAAAGATTGTGTTCGAGGCCGTTTTAAAAGCTATACTAAGGACTTTGATAGAGTGTTTCCGCCTACTCGGATTTTCTAGGCTTCAATTCCTCGGAAATATATTCCTGATAGTAGCAGCCGTGTATAGCGCGTTTTTTTACTCGGGTTTCGACTTTAAGATTAAGCCGAAAATTGGCATGGTAAAGCTTTTTCAAAAATGGGAAATAAAAGCCGTCGTATTTCTTGTAGCCAGTTTTCTATCAAAGATATTACTGGAATTCTCTGGCTTCACTCTATCGGTGGCTCCGGGTCTTTTAGCTTTTAAAGCCAGTCTTCTATTGGATGGGGTTCTACCAGCTCTCTGGGGGATTCCCGCGGCATACGGTCTTGGATTGGGAGCCGCTCTCTCAGATATAATTTTATACGGGTACTCGGCTAGGAGCATGAGCTACCTCTACTGGGGGATAGCGTCTTATAATATCCTCTTCAAGTTTTATGGTGAAAATCCCGCTATGCGGAGCGTGAAGTCGTGGCTATCTTACACGTATGGCTGGTGGTGCTGGGCTGTAGGAACCGGAGTCGTGTGGACTACGACGATAACGCTTGAGGGAAGAATTCCTCTAGAAGTCGCCTGGTCGGCTTACCTAGGGCTGGTATTTTTAACTATGGCGGCACTATATGTACTTAACGCGATTTTCCTCTACCTCTCATACCCTATAGCCGAGAGGTATGGGCTTTATTGGCGAGACAGTCCTGACTACTACACCTATATGTATATGTCCCCTTAGGTGGAAAGTGAGCCAACACACATTTATCTTCCTATTTCCTATTCTTCACGGTGGAATTTTGACCGAGAAAAATTATGGTAAATTAGCTGTCGAATATGCCAAAAGATATAGGGGTAGGATAGAGATAATCCCGCGGTGTCCTATACATTCGCTAGAAGATTTCGCTATATGGTATACTCCCGGAGTCGCGGAGAACTGCCGCAGAATTCTAGAAGATGAAGACGAAAGTTTTGAACAGACTTGGCGATGGAATACGGTCGCCGTGGTCACTGATGGAAGCAGAGTTTTAGGCTTAGGGAATATAGGAGCTACTGCTGGTCTCCCCGTGATGGAGGGTAAGGCTCTCCTCTTCAAGTATTTAGGCGGTGTGGACGCCGTTCCCTTGGCTATAGCAACTCAGGATCCAGACGAGATAATTAGATTCGTAAAGAATATCGAGCCTTCCTTTGGAGGGATAAACTTAGAGGATATAGCCACTCCAAAATGCTTCTATATTTTGAACAGGCTACAAGAAGAGCTTGATATTCCGGTATGGCACGATGACCAGCAGGGAACCGCGACAGTTACCCTAGCGGCTTTAATAAACGCCTTAAAGATTGTCGGCAAGAAAATGGAGGAAGTATCGATAGCCATGGTGGGGGCTGGGGCGGCTAATATAGCCATAGCAAAGCTCTTAATGAAAGCTGGAGTTGATGGAGGTAAAATAGTAATGGTGGATTCGAAAGGTATACTAAACAGGGAAAGGCACGATATGGAGCGCTTAAAGACCTCTAATCCGTATAAGTGGGAAATGGCCCATTTAACCAATAGAGAAAACAAAGCTGGTGGTATAGCTGAAGCTCTTGAAGGCGTTGATGTCGTAATAGCGGCTTCACGGCCCGGACCCGGAGTTATTAAAAGGGAATGGGTTGCGAAAATGGCCGATGATGCCGTAGTCTTCGCCCTGGCTAATCCCGTTCCGGAGATATGGCCTTGGGAGGCTAAAGAAGCGGGAGCTAAAATCGTGGCTACGGGGAGGTCTGATTTCCCAAATCAAGTCAATAATAGCCTGGTGTTTCCAGCCGTATTTAGAGGGGCTCTAGACGTTAGGGCTAGAAAGATTACTGACGAGATGATTATAGCCGCTGCTCGAGAACTAGCTAGGTACGCTGAAGAAAAGGGATTGAGCGAGGATTATATCGTGCCGACGATGGAGGATTGGGATGTCTATCCTAGAGTAGCCGCCGTGGTTGCTGAAAAAGCGGTGGAACAGGATTTAGCTAGGAGAAAATTGAGCAGGGAGGAGGAAGAAGAAAACGCGAGGAGGATTATAGAGAGAACTAGGTCTATAGTGAAGCTGTTAATGGAAAAAGAGCTTATAGAGCCTTTAAGCTAGATTTTCGACGGCTTGGCTGAAGGTACGGTAGACGGCTTTAGCCGCCTCTCTTATCTTTTCATATTCTTCTTCGGTTACCTCTTCAAGTTTAACGGTTCGTAGCGTTTTTCCCACCAAGGTTGGACGGCTTATATAAACTTCTCCTTTTTCGATCTCGTATGGCGTAGCTATGCTTAGTATCCTCTGTTGATTTAAGAGTATAGCTCTAATAATATCTCTAAACGCGTGTATCGGACCGTGTATTGTAGCTCCAGCATATCTTATTATCTGAGCAGCCACCTCCTTAACCGCTTTCTCAACCTCACGCTTAAACAGTTCCACATCTCCATCTATGAAATTATCCAGCTTTAAACCGTCTATCCTCACGGTCGACCATAAGGGCACAGCCGCTTCTCCATGTTCACCGGCGATAAATCCTTCAACTTTTCCAACTTCTACACCTATTTTCTTAGCTATTTCACTTCGAAACCTTAATGTATCTAAATGCGTACCACTTCCAATCACCCGCCTGCTCTCCGTAACTTTGTAAAATAGAGTAGCCATCGCGTCGACGGGGTTTGTAACTATCAGATACCAAGATTCCTCATTTTTCTTAAAAACTCTCTCGGCGATATTTTTCACTATTTTAGCGTTTTTAACCGCTAAGTCTCGCCGACTTTGATCAGCTCTCCTTGGAGATCCAGCAGTGACCACTATTAAATCGGCGTTTTCTATTCCAGCGGCATCTTCCAAACCTGTTATTTCAACGTTTTTGTTTAGAGATGCGGCACCGTGCCTATAATCCTCGGCTAGGGCTCTAGCCAGGTTAGGGACTATATCGACTAGCGTTAATTCTGTTACATACCACTCGTTAAGCAGTAGTAGTGCTAGGCTTTGCCCGATCTTCCCACATCCTATTATCGCGACGTGCATACTCTCATCTGTTATTAAAATTCGTCATGAGTGTAGCGGCTTCATCACGTGTCAGAGCTTTGTACCTATATCATCCGCAACTAGTAGAATTAACAGAAGATTGATAAGCTTTTCTAACTTAGCGGAGTAATAGATAAAACTTCTATCTCCTCTCCAGGGATGAGTTTGAGCTCCTCTCTTACGTGCTTGGGGACAGTGAATTGTCTGGAATCCGTATAGCGGGTTTTCAACAGCTTAGCCTCTATTTCAACTTCTTTGCCTTTATATCTTATAACTATCTTAGCTTTCTCTGCCTCACCTATGCCGAGAGCTCTCACGAGTCTAGCCGGAATTAGTATCTGATTATTCATGTACATCTTAATTTTGTATGGGAGGCTGGTTATGTCGAATCCTTTGACTCCTCTTCTTTTTCTTTCAGTACTCACGCTCTCACCCCTATTCTCTTTTATTCAACTGACTTATATAAATCTTTTTTATTTATATTTAATATCTCCTTTTTAATAAATAAACGGTAAAAAAATTACGTATACTATGTGTATTTTATAATGATGTTACTGTACAAAAAG
>JALURF010000186.1 GCA_027017165.1 Thermofilaceae archaeon | reverse complement strand
CCGCCCGGAATTATATGGGACTTAGTAACAGTAGATGTGGTTAATGAATTCCCTATATTGAAGCAGTTATCCGGCTTCTAATATTCCTTCAGAATATGCCTCAAACCTCTGTTATCCAACACGTCTTTACATCTTTTGCAATAAAACATTGATTTATAATCAGTATCCATTATTGAATTGCTAAAGTACATTACACAGCGAGGATTTGAACAATGCCTTAGACCATAGCTGTGCCCTAGCTCGTGGACTACCTCCTTAACAGTTCTCTCAACTAGTAGTCTCGTCGAAGATAGCGTCGAGATTCCAATTTTAAGCCTAGCCAGATATACTATACCTCCCCATCCTGGCAGAGCTTCGCCAAACACGAAATTTAGGCCTGGGACATAGGCGTCTTCGTCAAGAAGCACGGCTACTCTATTGTTTCCACCAGCTCTAAGATGTGAAGCATAGTAATCTAGCAGGATATCGGAGTTATACTGTTGTCTTGTGCTATCATAAGCTCTAAGAGGAGGCTCTAGCTTAAGTACATCGACGATAATTTCTAAATTGTACACTTTCTTCAACTCGGTAGCTAGTTCTTCAACAAGGCTGGGATGAATTTTAGCTTGGTAAAGGAGGTAAATCTCATTCTCCATGAATGAATCATTTTATTTCTAAGATATTTAATTAATTGCTGGCGTTTATCTTTTAAAGGATTGTTGAGGATTATCATTTAAAGCTTCGGCTATGGCATAGTGGTGAATGAATGAAAAAATACGAGATCGTTGAATTGTTGTTGAACTTGGCTAGATTAGGAGCCCTTAGAAAGGAGATATTCATCTCTACGAAAAAACTAGCAAAAGAGCTCCGAGTCTCGAGACAGAGTGTACATAGGAAAATTAAGGAATTAGAAAAGGAAGAGCTTATAGCCAGAAGGCTAACGGCTAGGGGACAATATGTGAAGATAACTCAAAGAGGGGAAGATGTGTTACGATCTCTTCATCACGAGCTCGAGGTTTTATTAGGGGAAATCGGTATCTTAAATCTGGAAGGCAGAGTTTTCACTGGCATAGGAGAAGGGGCATACTATGTTTCTCATCCATTTTATGAAAAACAGTTTATAGAGAAACTAGGCTTTAAGCCTTATCCCGGCACCCTAAACATCAGGTTGACGCCGGAAAGCATGAAAAACCGCAAAAAGCTTGAGTCTATGAGAGGCATTCTGATAGAGGGATTCGTAAATAAGGGTAGGAGCTATGGAAGTGTTAAATGTTTTAAAGCGTTAATAAACGGGTCGGTGAAAGGGGGGATACTGCTTATAGAGCGTACTCACTATGGACCTGATGTAATTGAGATTATAGCTCCGGTAAATTTACGGGAGAAATTGAAACTTAGAGATGGAGATTTAGTTAGGGTAGAAGTATCTCTCTAGCAGTCGCTAGTAACACTTATAATGTTTAGCCTCATCTATACTATAAGCGACGCTCGAGGATGAGCAGATGCCAAGCAAGATACTTACTATAAGCGATGCCCTGGGTAACCCGTTAAGGAGAAAGATTTTCTTAAAAATCTTGGAGCAGCCGGGCATTTCTTTACGCAGATTAGCCCGCGAGCTGGAAATTGGAATGGGCAATTTAGCCAGCCATATCTTGATATTGGAGAGGGTTGGGCTTATCTTGGAGGAAAGAGATAGCGGTAGAGTAAAGCTTTACGCTAACGATAATTTCTTGTTAAATGGTGGAGGTAGATGGAGGAAGATGAGAGATTTATAATTCCTACGGAGGAGGATATAGCTAAAGCTTTAACGTCGGATATATACTTTTTCAGAACTAAGAAAATACTCAAAAATGAAAAATTGGATAACATAGAGGTTTGTCTTGAGTTAACGACGAGCGCTCTGCCTAGAGGCTATTCCTGGGCTATTCTAGGCGGGCTTAGAGATGTACTGAAGCTCCTCGAAGGATTGCCAGTTGATGTCTACGCGATGCCTGAAGGTAGCGTATATTTCAAATACGACTACTACGGGGTAAAAGAGCCCATAATGTATATATGCGGTCCCTACGGCAGATTTGTGGAATACGAGACTCCGGTCTTAGGCTTCCTGTCCACTGGCTCGGGGATAGCCACTAAAGCCGCTAGGATTAAAAAAGCCGCTAAAGATAAACTAGTATTATCTTTCGGGGCTCGTCGTACTCATCCAGCGGTCGCGCCTTTTAATGCATTCTATGCCTATATTGGAGGATGTGATGCTGTTTCATGCGTTAAAGGAGCGGAATTTCTCGGAATAAAGCCCACCGGTACCATGCCTCATAGTCTAATGATAATATATAGAGTTGTTAAAGGGGATCACAGTGAGGCTTGGGTCGCGTTTGATAAACATGTAGAGCCCGATGTACCTAGGATTATACTGGCCGATACCTTTGACGACGAGGTAGAGGAATCGATTAAAGCTCTCAAGAAGCTGAATGGTAAAGTGTGGGGGTTACGTTTCGATACTCCGGGAAGTAGAAGAGGGGATTTCGCGGCTATAATTAGAGAAGTTAAGTGGAAGCTCAAAGCCTTGGGATATAAAGATGTGAAAATCGTGGTTTCGGGAGGCATAGACGAAGATAGCATACCTGAGCTAATAAAAGCTGGAGCGGATGCTTTTGGTGTTGGAGCGGCGATCGCCAACGCTAGGATTGTGGATATAGCGATGGATATAGTAGCCGTGAAGAAAAACGGCACGTGGATCCCGATATCTAAGAGAGGCAAATTCTCAGGGATAAAACAGGTCTACAGATGTTGGAATTGTATGGTCGACGTAGTTAAGCTTAGAGACGAGCCTAAGCCTAATTGTCCAAAATGTGGAGGGGAGACTGAACCATTATTAGTGAAAATGATAGAAAGGGGTAAGATCGTTGAAAAGCCCAAATCTCCGAAAGCTGTGAGAGAATACGTGTTAAAACAACTGGAAAAATTGGAGTTGTAAATCTGTGAACGTTATTATCAAAAACTTCTTGGTGACGGGTAGACCTGGCATAGGAAAGACCACGGCTGTTTCTAAAGTTGTAGAATTGCTTCGTAAAGACGGTTATAGAGTCGGCGGCTTTATCTCTAGAGAAGTGAGGGAGAGGGGCAGGCGCATAGGCTTTGAGGTTATAGATCTTCAAAGCGGGAGAAGAGGATGGCTCGCCAAGGTGGGAGGAGGCTACGGCCCTAGGATAGGTAAATACACCGTAGACTTAGAGGCGTTTGAAGATATAGGAGTTAAAGCATTAGAAAAATCGCTACTGGAAGACGATGTTATAGTCGTGGATGAAATCGGGCCGATGGAGCTTTTTTCTAGAAAATTCAAGGATGTAGTTTGGAGAGTTTTAGAATCATCAAAACCAGTTATAGCGACTATTCACTGGAAAGCTAATAGAGATATTTTTGGAAAGAGAATACTTGCACGTAACGACATCAAGATCTTCGAATTGACATTATCTAATAGGAATAGAGTTCCACTCGAGATATACAAAGAAGTCACGCAGTTGCTTTAGAATGAGGATTCTCAGATTTCGAGAGATAAGTCCTCGATTTTCTTGTTTAAGTTTAATCTCTAAGTACCTATGTTTACCCCAGAGAATATTAAGTAAAACTCGCTGAGTAGAAATTCTAACTTTTCAATAATTCATTGATAATTTTATCTATAACTCTGCTTGCTCTAAAAAGTTCATCCTTAGTAACCGTATTAGCTAAAGGACAGTAGGAGTCCACGATAATCCCTCGCTTTTCGTCGTAAATTATCGGGTAAAGCCTACATCCCAAAGGTCTAGCCTGATATATTCTACATTTTTTAGTTGATGGATTATAGAAGACACAATATCCGTTAATGTTTTTCAAAACTTTATACCCATACATTTCTCTAACGAAGAAGGATTCGTCATAACCTAAAGATTTTATTCTTTCAATATCGCTTCTTAGGAGTATCATTTCTGTCTCTAAGCAGCATTTACCACATTTTGTACAATAGTCTCTTTTCCAAGTAAAGCTTTTCATTGCCTCAATACGATATCAGAAGAAGCTTATTAAACTATTATGTTAATGTGCAATATGTGCAGTATAACTGTGTGATATAAGAAGGTTTATAAATTTTAATGCATAGTTACTAATGGGGATTATGTCCGAAAGCGTTCATAAAAACAGAATTCTCGAGCATGTCCGTCTCGTTGCTTCGGAGATTCTTAAGGGGACTAGATCTAGAACCGTATCTATTAAACTCAGGACTTTATTAAAGTACGCTTATGTATCCTATATAGTGAAGACTACGAATTTAAACACTATAAGAGGCCTTGTGCCGAGGATCAAACCTCCGTCTCGTTTTACTAATCAATATTTCTACCGCGATATGGAGGAGTATTTACGCAGACATTTTCGAGTTAGGTTTGAGAAAAGGAGAAATGCGCGATATGTAGTATTATATAACCGCTAGTTGTCAATTCATTTTATTTTTCTAATTTTAGCTACAAAGAAACCTTGAGTATCGTGTATATGAGGATAAAGTCTCTGAGTCTCTACTAATCCCTCCAATCCCTCCAGTCCTATCTTAGGAATGGCCTCTTCCAGTTCTACATCGCTTCTTTCTTCAAGTACTTGTTTAATCAAAAGCTCATTTTCTTCCTTGGTCAAGGTACAAGTTGAGTATACCAGCGTTCCTCCTCTTTTTAGAAGATCGATTCCACGATTAAGAAGTTCGTATTGGAGCTTTCTCATCTTAAATATCATGTTTTCTTTAATCCAAAACCTTATTTCGGGGCTATGGCCGAGCCTACCTAAACTAGTACAGTCAGGATCCAGCAATATCTTATCAAATCTCTTAGGCGGGCTAAATGTGCGTGAATCCATGGCAACAATAATTATCGAATATACGCCGAGTCTTCGAGCGCCTTTTAGCAACGTCTTCAGCCTAGCTGGCTTCCAGTCTAAGCCTAGAATGAACGATTTATTTCTAGTTAAAGTTGCTATGTGTAGAGCCTTGCTCCCCGGCGCTGTGCACATATCTAGTACGTGCTCTCCTGGCTCGGGCGATAGCACATGCCCAGCTAAGACCGACGCTTTATCTTGCACGTAGAAAAACCCTAGCTCGTGTTCGGGAATTCGGGATAAACTCATACTCGTATCTACTCTTAGAACATCAGGGAGATCGAAATCTTCCGAGACTTTTAATCCTCTACGCTTTAAAATTTTTAACAATTTTCTCTTTGAGGTTTTCAAAGTGTTAACTCTAATCCATAAAGTAGGTTTTTCGTTAAACTTCTTTAACAGTCTCTCAACCTCCCTTCTCCCCAAGATGCTCACTAAATACCTTACAACCCACTCAGGTTGTGAGTATTTGATAGATAAACGCTCTAAACCGCCCTTTCTCCTAAGCAGAGACTTAGTAGAAGTCATTTTTATAGCCTTAAGGGCTTTTAAATCTAGCTTCATGTAGGATAGTTTCCTCGAAACTTTTAGCACGCGGTCTAATTTCACATTCCTAAACTTTAGTTCATAAATCAATGCTCTTAAGAGATTTTTCTCCCAGGGATTTAGCTCTTCTACCTTTACTCCAAGCACCTCCTCAGCTATGAAATCGACCAACCTGTACTTGCGCAGTAGACCGAGAGCATATGCTCTAGCCAATCCTTTGATAGGTTCGAGTTCTTTACGTTTTGCAAAGTACTCGGCCATAGCGGCTCTAAGGGAGATTTGTCTCTTCTCTACTTCCGATAAGACGTCGGCTAAAACGTATTCGACGTAGTAGAATTTCACAAAATCACCAAAATGAGGCCATTTCATCTAATATCTGTCTTAAACTGTCCACGGGCTTAATGCGGTAGCCGTGAATCTCGACCAGGGATTTAGCATCATTTTCGAGGAGTCTTCGATCTAGCACAGCTATAAAGGCTTTATCGCGTTCCGTTCTAACGGCTCTTCCAATAGCCTGTAAAACTCTTATAACCGCCGGAATAATGTAAGTGAATCTCCACGCCTTCTCTTCGTCCAAAAACCTGGCGGTCAACAGTTCTTCCCGCTTAACGTTTACCAGATTGGGCTCGGGAACGGGGAGTCCAGCTACAATCACAGACTTTATCAAACTGAGCCTGTTTCGAAGCTCTATCCCTTCTATGAGCTTGCCCCACGCCGCGGCGAACACTAGACTTTTAGAGCGTTGTCTTACAAACTCCTCAACTTGTGAGAGAGTAGTATCTTCTCTCTCTATAAACGTGTGTAGCCTAGTTTTTGAAGGTAGGAAAGCGTTCACCTTTTTCATAAAATCGTAAGATGGGAATACGGCGAGCATTACTCCATTATCGAATTTTTCAAAAAGTATAGCTATAATCTTAGCTATTTTCCTAAAATTCTCCTCGCTTCTCTCCACATACCGCGAGGAAATACCGCTATGGACCACGAGCTTAACTTGTTTTGAGAAATCAGCATGTACCCTGTGTTCGACGACTCTCCCTCTCTCAAGGGCAAGCATAGAGATTATATAGTCTTTAGGCTGTAAAGTCCCGCTCATAAGGACGGCCGCGTGAACTCGCGAGAAAACCTCGCGCGCCGCTATTGAAGGATCTACACATTGATACTTCACCACGAACCCCTCAGGTGTGCTAGTTGAGTAGAGGATGAAGCCATGTGCTGTCGACTGAACGGCTTTCAAGAGTTCGAGTATTCGCGCCATATTGCTTGGAGCTAGAATCCCGCTTTCAACCATGTTTCTTTCGACTATAGAAACGGCTTTTTTCAGCTGGGATAAACCGGGCATAACCGAGAGAAGCTCGCTAGCGTCGATTAGATAATCCTCTCCCCCGCTCCTCTTCTCGAGGGTTAAGATATAAGAATACATGTTTGATAGAGAGGTGAGGATTTCCTCGGCAAACTCGCCGGAGAGGAATTTTCTAGCCTCGCGCTGGGCTAGTTTAACTTGGTGCTTATACAGTTTTATGCTCTGCATATCGGCTATTACCTCGGGCAGGTTGTGGGCTTCGTCTATTATAAGCACCAAGTCTTCAAGCTTCAAACCTGTTGAGGATTGTAGTCTGTATCTAATTTCTTTAGAAAATATGTAAAGATACGAACCTATAACTATCTCAGATTTCGGCACCAACATTTTAGCTATTTCGTAAGGGCACAATCCGAGTTTTGAAAACTTCTCGACGAACTTCGAGGGCTCCGGCTCATAATCGATCTCTAGAACGCTTTCACTTTTCTTTAGATTCAGGTAATAATCGCAAAGACCCAGTTTTAAGAGAGAATCGCAGTATCTCAAAAATTCATCATAGCTCAATCTCTTGGCTATAGCTAGAGGGCACATATCTCTCTTATTTTGCAAAATGACCGTCGAAATACGAGTTCCTCTTTCCTCAATTCTAGATATTTCCCTCAAGGGAGCTTGAACTTGATTTTTCGTCCTGGCTAGAAAGAATATTTTATGTTTTTCACTTTTAGCCATATACGTGCCAATAAGCGCTGCTATCGTTTTACCAGCTCCAGTAGGATAGCCCAGAAGTAGTATTTTCCTATTTCTAACTGTATTGTAGATGGTCTCGGCTATTTCTCTCTGCCCCTTCCTCCACTTAGCGTAAGGCAATAGTCTATCCATGCTTAAAGAACCACTCTCGTAATCGATTATAACTACTATTATACATTTAAGGTAACAATAGATAAAAACTTCAATGCCGAATATAAATAGTGTGGATATCATGGGCGAAGAGCTTAAAGTTTACCTAAAAGGGGAAGTTGACCTAAAGGAAGAAGTCGAATTCTTATCTACTGGAATACCCGAAATAGATAGATTTATCGAATTACCTTATGGTTCTATTTCTATGTTTTTTGGACCTCCGTTCTCCGGAAAAACGGCTTTTTGTCTATCTATAGCCTTAAACGAGACAGCGAAAGAAAAGAAAGTATTGTACATCGATACCGAAAACGGAGTCTTCCCTACTAGAATACGTAGAATGATCGAGAACGGTACATCCGCAAGTTTAGAGAATTTTAAACTACTAAAATTGTATACTTTAAATGAAATTCTAAAAATTAC
>JALURF010000185.1 GCA_027017165.1 Thermofilaceae archaeon | reverse complement strand
AGCCGGGGTCGCCTAGCCTGGCCGAGGGCGCCGGACTCATAATCTAGATATAATAGCAGGGCCCAGATGGGAGATCCGGTTATCCCGGGTTCGAATCCCGGCCCCGGCATTTTAATTGCAATATGTTTTCTCCTCGCCAGGTATGCTATCTCCATTAGCTTGACAGAAGAATCAACTTCTGTATATTGATGCTTAAGGCAACATTTAAAAAGAGTTATGGCGATAATAAATCTAGCGCCGGTAGTCTAGCCTGGTAGGATGGCGGCCTAGCCTCTCAGCGCGGCGCGCCGAATCCACGCCGCTGAACGGGCCTCGAAGGGCCCGGGCGAATCCCGGGTTCGAATCCCGGCCGGCGCATGCGCATATTTTCGAATGAAAAACTTATATTCTCTCAATCTGTATTCAAAGTAAGCGGGGGTGCCCGAGCTAGGTCAAAGGGGGCGGACTGAGAGCCTTAAGCCAGTAAGCTCCGCTGGGGAAGCCCTGCCCGGGTTCGAATCCCGGCCCCCGCATTTTCAAATCTTAGATTCAAGATATGGTAATTCTAACATTTAACTAAATATCCTCGAAATTACCGTATAATTTATTTAATACCTTGTACCTACTTGACATAAGGTGTACTAAACTTGGCGACACTAGACTCGACGGATCTCAAGATAATAGATATCCTCAAGAAGAACGCGCGCACTCCAGTACTCAAAATGTCCGGCATCCTGGGCATAAGCGATGTCGCGATAAAAAAACGTATAAAAAAGATGGAAGACTTAGGAGTTATACGCGGCTATACCATAAAAATTGATTATCCTAAACTGGGGTATAAGGGATTGGCTATAGTCGGGCTAGATGTAGAATCCAGTACGTTATTAGAGGTTGCCAGAGAACTAGTGGAGAGAGATAACGTTAAATACGTGGCGATATCAACGGGGGATCATATGGTAATAGCGACTATAATCGCTAAAGATAATGAAGAATTGGCGACTTTTATAGACGAGCTTAGGAAGATGAGAGGAGTTACTAAAGTCTGTCCGGCTATAGTTCTGGAAGTCCTTAAAGATGAGCTTTAATCTCTTAATCGTCTAAATACTAGTTGATGAAGTTGACAAAAAGCCTATCCATAGTAGCTCGAAAAATGGTTTTAGCCCCGTCGAGTCATGAGGAGATTTTCGAGGCCGTTGTTAGGAGGGCTAAAAAATCCGGCGGTACTGCTCTGCTCAGGAAAAAACTTGGGCATATGAAAAGAGTGGAGATCAGAAAAATTGAGGTAGCTAATAGCTACGTAGTAAATCGGTTGAAGAAGATAGCTCTTACAACTCCATTCGTAAGAGAGCTTCATCCGTTCTACCGTGAGCTACTGGGAATCATAGTGGATTTAGATTTACTTAAGAGAAGTCTGAGCAGGATATATGGAGCTGCATCCATAGTCAATAAAATAGCTAAAGAGCATATTTTAGCTATTAAAAAAGCCAAAGATAGAACTAGCATGATTAAGTATAGGAGAGCTTACTTTGGAAGACTTAAATCTATACTTGAAGATTTAGATGAAGATTTTAAAATCGTGAGAAACGCTCAAATAAAAATTCTAAAACTTCCTGATGTAAATCCGGGAATATTCTCGGTAGTTGTAGCGGGTCCTCCAAATGTGGGCAAGTCTTCGCTTGTCAGAGCTTTAACTAGAGCTAAGCCAGAAGTGAGAGAATATCCTTTTACTACAAAATCCCTCACTGTGGGGCATTTAACCATAGACTCTACGGTGGTTCAAGTTTTAGATACTCCGGGACTTCTAGATCGCCCTCTTTCGGCGCGGAATAAAATAGAGCTTCAAGCGATATTAGCTCTTCAACACTTAGCGAATTTGATAATCTTTATGTTCGATCCTACAGAGACCTGTGGTTTTACCTTAAATTATCAAGTTGGAGTTTTACGCGAGATATTAAATAGTTTTAAGAATATTCCTTTTATCTTCCTTGCTAATAAGGTGGATATAGCTACTTCTAAGCATATAGAGAAAATGAATAGAGTCGCGCAGGAGCTACCAGGCGTGGGTAACGTTCTCTTTATCTCCGCTAAAGAAGGAATAAATCTAGATAAGGTTAAAAAAATCATAGAGCGTTATGTTAAGGAACGAGAAGAAAGCCGTAGCGTCTATATTAGCTGATAATGTATTTTTGGCATATGAGGAGATTTCACAGACTTATAGGCGAGGGTCTGCATGGATAGAACTGCTCTCTAACTTAAAGAACAAGGGGAAAACTGTTTTAGACGCTGGTTGTGGGAGTGGATTGCATTCGATATATCTGGCTGAGCGTGGTTTTTCCGTAGTAGGGTTGGACATATCCCACGGCATGGTTAAGCGCTTAGCCAAAACAACGTATAGGAAAAAATTGACGGCTTATGTTGACGCTGTAGCGGGAGATATGCGGTATCTTCCATTTAGAGATAAGTTGTTTGACTATATTATAGCTATAGCTTCTATACATCACGTGCCGCTATATAAAGAAAGAGTAAAAGTTGTCGAGGAGTTCAGCAGGGTATTAAAGGAAAAAGGAGTGCTTATTGTGAGCGTCTGGAGTTTATTACAGCCATCTCTCCTACTTCGCGTTTTTAAAACTTGGATTATGAAGCAAGGTTTCGAATTCGGCGATGTTTTTGTATCATGGAAGACTAAAAGGCGTAAAGTGGAGCGTTTTTTCCACCTTTTTACGAGAGGAGAGCTCCGAAGATTAATAACGTCTAAGGGGCTATTTAAAATAGTTAGAGTGTATGGGTGGAGCCCGAAGAAGGGGTTGTTAGCCAGAAATTTCGTGGTTGAGGCTGTGAAAAATGGCGATGCTTAAAAACGTGAAAAAACCAGTTAGGATGATATCCGGAGTCACCGTAGTGGCAGTGATGGCAAATCCGTATCCTTGTCCTCATGGAAAATGCATTTATTGTCCAGGAGGAGTAGACGTTGGAACGCCGCAGAGTTATCTCAGAGATTCTCCAGCGGTCATGAGAGCCCTACAGTACAACTTCGATCCTTATGAACAAGTCAGAGGGAGACTTCTGCAGTATAAGGCTATGGGTCACAAGCCCTCTAAAGTAGAGCTTATCGTCATGGGTGGAACTTTCCCCGCTATGCCGAGAAGTTACCAAGAGTGGTTTATAGCTAACGCGTTGGAGGCTATGAACCGCTTCCCCCGAAAGAAGGCTGGAGAACCATCGCTTGAAAAAGCTCAGATAAAAAACGAACATGCAAAAATAAGATGTATTGGCTTAACTTTAGAAACCAGACCTGACTGGTCTAAAGAAGAGCACGTAGACTGGTTTTTACACCTAGGCGCTACGAGGATAGAGCTAGGCGTGCAATCAATATATGATGATATCCTAACATTCGTTAAAAGAGGACACACAGTTAAAGATACTGTCGAAGCCACTCGTATTCTCAAAGATGCGGGCTATAAGGTAGCCTATCATATAATGCCTGGATTGCCCGGTTCAGACCCGGATAAGGACCTAGAGATGATTAGAGAAATTTTTGAAAATCCAGATTTCAGGCCCGACATGTTGAAGATTTATCCAACACTTGTTATTCCGGGGACGACATTATTCAATCTGTGGAAAAAAGGTGTCTATAGATCGTATGATCAAGAGACTTGGATAGAACTTATAGCCAAGATAAAAACATTGGTGCCAAAATATGTAAGGATTATGCGAGTTCAGCGAGATCTCCCTCTTTACCACATAGTGGATGGGCCCAGAATAGGCAATTTGAGGCAAGTAGTAAAGGAATATATGGCAAAGAAGGGGTTAAAGTGTAGATGTATAAGATGTCGCGAAGTAGGTCATTACTTTCTTAAAACTGGTTTTAAACCTTCCGGCAGGTTAAAAATGGAGAAGTTAATCTATGAGGCAAGCATGGGCACAGAAATTTTCCTTTCTTTTATTGATAATGCTGACTTAATATACGGTTTTCTAAGATTAAGAATTCCATCCGAGAACGCACACCGATGGGAAGTTGATGAAAAGACAGCGATAGTTAGGGAGTTACACGTCTATGGCCCACAGATCCCCGTAGGAGAACGAAACTCCGAGTTTTGGCAGCATAGAGGATTAGGAAAGAAGCTTCTTCTCGAAGCTGAGAAAATAGCTCGAGAAGAGTTCGACAAGAAGAAAATGTTGATAATATCAGGTGTAGGGGCTAGAGAGTATTATAGACGGCTTGGTTATAGGAGGCATAGACGATCCTTCTATATGGTGAAAAAGCTGTATTAGAAAGGTTTAACCGGGCTTTTTGCTCCACAAGCTCCACATATCAAGAACATGAATTTCTTCTCCTTCTTCAATTCAGTGTCAGGAGTTTTGCAAGCCGGACATATCACGTACACCTTAAAGAAGCGGTCCAGAATAGCCTCTATAGTTCTTTTAGAAAATTCCCCTTGTATAACCGCCATATTTTCGTGAATAACGCCAGGGGCTCCAAGCTCTTTCAGGATATACCTAAGAACTATTTGGGGCTTCCTATTCAGGATATCACAGATCTGGTTAAAATTAGTTATAAAAGTTCGCTTACCCGATACCACAACTTCAGGCTTGGGTAACGTCAATCTCTGCCTGACCACTACTGGTTTTTTAGGCAGAGTCTCGTAAGCTCTATCCAATAGTTTTTCATAATCCATGTAAAGTTTAACTTCCGTCACTTTAAACACCTGAGTACACAAGAACATCTCTCTTTTATGTTTTTTGTCTCAGTACGGAGAATTCTCTAAGTCTCAAATCGTTAACTATGTAAATTTTTTCTTTACTTAATTCAATAATTCATGAATCTTAGTATCTTATCCTGTGCTATATTGTAGAAGTTCAATTTTATTTTGTAGAGGAAACGTTATTATATAAATACCTTGATATATACGACTGCGAGAGCTGAACTACGGGATGATCAATGACCGACGTACACACAATAACGGTGACATTTCTGTTCTCTTTTGTTCTCGTGTTTTTTGTTGGTCTTCTAGGGTACACGCTAGGTAAGATAATACCTCCGCGTAGAAAACTGGCTAGGAAGTACGATAGATATGAATCGGGAAACCCGCCTATAGGGAGAGCTCGAGGACTCTTTACGATGCAGTACTACCCCTATGTAATAATGTTCCTCGTCGTAGAGCCTATATCTATTTTCCTCATAATTCTCTCTCTAGCTCGCGAATACGTGATCGCTTCGGGATTTTATATTTTCTTAACGTTTTTAACGCTAATTCCTCCTCTTATCTACGGTTTAAAAGAGGCTGAGAGGATAGAGCTATGGCTTGTGAGAGAAGAATGATATTGATCGGGAATATGGAAGAATTCTTAAGGAGAGCGGCTAAGTGGCTTATAGAGAAAAAGCCAATAAGGGACGTTAGAGACTGGGGAATACACTTCTCCCTATGGCCCGTCCACTTGACAACCGCCTGTTGCGGGGTGGAGTTTGCCGCTGTTTCCGATCCTAAATATGATGCCGAGAGATTCGGGGTTCTTCCCTTCGTAGGCCCTAGACAGACAAACTTTATTCTGATAGAGGGTACATTAACTAGGAAAATGGCCCGCGCCGCTAGGCTTGTCTACGAACAGATGCCTGAGCCTAAATTCGTAATTGCTATGGGAGCCTGCGCCATAGATGGAGGAATCTTCTGGAATAGCTATAACATAGTAAGGGCCCATGAAATACTTCCAGTAGAAGTCTTCATCCCCGGCTGCCCTCCTAGACCTGAAGCCGTTATTCAAGCAGTAATGAAACTGCAGAAGAAAATCAAGAGAGGTGATTACTACTATGGAGTTGAAAGAGAGGATTGAGACGATAGTAGGGAGCACGGGAGAAGTAAGAATAGACCGCGGAAACATAGTAGTTGAGGTTAAAGAACCTAAAAAAATAATAGAAATAGCTAAAAAATTAAAAGCGGAAGGTTTCGACCATGTTAAATCGGTCTCCGGAGTAGATTACTCAGACCAGGGCTACTTTGAGATCGTATATCACGTATCTTCTTACTCAACTCCAGAATTGGCAAAGGCTATCCTAGTCTTAAAGGTTAAAGTTCCCTCTGATAACCCTCGCTCCCCCTCTCTCATAGAAATCTGGCCAAGCGTCGAGATGATGGAAAGGGAGACTTATGAAATGTATGGAATAATCTTCGAGGGGCATCCTGAATTGAAGAGGCTTTTCCTGCCAGAAGAATTTGAAGGAGTGTACCCGCTTAGAAAAAGTTTCAAAATTAAAGAGGAGGGGATTATGGCGTGAGCGAAGAGGGTTACATGTTGCTCCAAATAGGGCCTCAACATCCCGGCTCAGGCCACATGAGGATGCTGGTTAAGCTAGACGGCGACGTCATCGTCGATTTTATACCTGACGTTGGATACGTCCATAGAACGGTGGAGAAGATAGCCGAGACTAAACTCTATATTCAAAACATACCGCTGCTAGAGAAGCCTATACTGAACGACTCCGGAAACGCTAACTTAGCTTATATCATCGCTGTCGAGAAACTATTAGATGTAGAGCCTCCGCCTCGTGCACAGTACCTGAGAACAATAATGGCCGAGTTGAGCAGAATAGCGAGCCACCTATATGGCATAGGGATTTTAAGCATACTGATAGGGTCCTCTACTGGCTTTATGTGGGCTTTCGGAGATAGAGAAATATTTATCCACCTTATGCAGATGATGTCCGGAGCTAGAATAACCTATTCCTACATGGTGCCTGGAGGAGTTAGAAGAGATCTGCCGGATCAATTCCGAGAAGAATTCAGAAAAGCGGCTAGATATATGCGGCGCAGGTATAAAGACTACGAGAAAATAATAATCAAAAACCCGGTTACCAGGGCGAGGCTTGAGGGGGTTGGGGTCTTGTCTAGAGAAAAGGCCATAGAATGGGGCACCGTGGGGCCAAATCTACGAGCGTCTGGAGTAGCATATGATGTTAGGAAGGTAGAGCCTTATGCAGCTTATGAAGATATAGATTTCGAAATAGCCGTTAGAGAAGAAGGAGATTGCTACGCCAGACTACTAGTCCGTTTCCAAGAGATAATGGAGAGCTTGAAAATAATCGAACAGGCTTTAGAGAAAATTCCCAACGGCAAAATCCTAGCCGAGAAATACGAGAAAATGATTCAACCTAGAGCTAAAAAACTAGTAGAAGGGACGGGGAGAATAAAATTCCCAGCAATTTATGTGAATTTAAAACCGCCTAAAGGAGAAGTTTTTTCAAGAGTAGAGTCGGGAAAGGGCGAGATCACGGTCTACCTTGTAAGCAACGGCTCACCTAAACCATACAGACTTCGATTTGTAACTCCTAGTTTCAGAAATCTTCTCACTTTTAAGAACTTAATCCCGGGACATAGGCTTGCAGACTTTCCGGCTATTTACGGAAGCTTAGATTATTTCCCTCCGGGGGCGGATAGATAATGTACGATTTGATAAACTACCTATGGGAGACAGGGTTAAACCTGCTGTTCAGCCCCGAGATATTCGAACCACTCGTCTTCCCGGGCCTCATCGCAGCCTTCTCCTTGCTTATAGTTGTCATTTGGTTAGAAAGAAAGATAGCCGCTATAATCCAGATGCGGTACGGGCCATACTACATTTCTCGGCATACTGAAGGGGCACTCCAGCTAGTAGCCGATCTTCTGAGATTCCTATTTTCCGAGGTAATAATACCTAAGTCTGTAGATAAAATAGCCTACGTCTTAGCTCCCATAATTCTCTTCGCTTTTACCTTCCTACCAATAGTCGTGATACCCGTAAGTAAAGATTTTGCAGCCATAGATCATGAATATAGCTTGCTCATAGCGCTGGCTTTAATGACGCTATATTCGTCATTCCTACTAATAGTCTCATGGGCTAGCAACAATAAGTTTTCATTCATCGGAGGACTTAGAGAGGGTTTCCTCTCTCTAAGCTACGAAATTCCATTAATAATCTCAGCTCTATCCGCAGCGGTGTTGTTCGACAGTTTTAATCTAATCGAGATAGTTGAGAAACAAGCCGCAATGGGTTGGGGTATATTTTACAACCCGCTAGCGGCAATAGTCTTTCTAGTCGTTATCATATACTCAACTTCTAGGTATCCATATGAAATAGCCGAGGCTGAAAGTGAAATAGTAATAGGTCCGTTCACGGAATACACGGGTATACTATTCGGCCTCGGAATGGGCATATCGTACATAAAGCTCTATTCAATGAGCCTACTATATGCAGTTCTTTTCCTAGGAGGTTGGGAGCCAGTAGTATGGCCCCTAAACCTACACCCAGTACTACCCGGGATAATCCTCTTCATCAAAGCTTTTATAATAGTAGCTTTCTCAGTTTTCCTCCGCGCGGTCTACCCGAGGTATAGAATAGACCAGGCCTTAAGAATAGCCTGGTGGAAACTATTTACGCTGGCTTTCCTCTCGTTGCTCTTCTCGTATGGTATTAAAATAATCGAAGTAATGGGGTGAGCATATGGGGCTTTTAACAAACCTGGTGGATCACTTAAAGGCGATAGGAACGGGGTTAAAATACTTGATTCCGCGCAGATTAACGCTAATGTACCCTGAATACGTAGAAAAACTACCAGAAGGGTATAGGGGATACCTAAGATATGATAATGAAAAATGTATACACTGTAGTCTTTGCGCGCGTATATGCCCCGCGAATGCTATAAAGATGTATAGAGGGGGAGATAAAAAGCTGAGACCTGGGATAAACTATACTCGTTGTATATTCTGTGGTTTCTGTGCTGATATATGCCCAACTGGGGCTTTAGAGTACACGACTATCCAAGATATAGCGTACGAGAAGCTAGAAGATCAAGTATACCCTCCGGAGAAATTTGCTAAGGGAGTGCCCCAACCCGTATACCCCGAGAAACCTATTTTTATAATAGCTAAAGTGGATGAAGAAAGGGGTTTAAAATATGATAGAGTTTAATTTTCTAATCCCAATAGAAGACACGATATTTTTGTTCAGCGCAGCCCTATTACTAATCTCGGCAGTTTTAGTCATAGAGCTGCGCTCTCATGTCTATGCAGCGTTTTTCCTAGAAATGGTAGGACTAGCTAATGCCGTCCTTTTCGCTTTGCAGGGATTAGCTCTTATAGCCATATTTCAGCTGGTAGTCTACGTAGGGGCTACTGTTACTTTTATACTGTTCTCGGTATTGATGTTTAAAGAGGCTAAACCAGTAAAGCCCAGATTTAAGCTGCTTGATTTGCTAATAGGAGCAGGGATTGCCGGCCTTCTTGCGGTAGGAGCCTTCTCCATATACAAGGTATCACCAACCGCTGGTAAGCCGTCTCTTGATGTGACTTTACCGGAAAAAATTGTATCCGAATACGGTTTAGCACTCTTTTTAGTGTTCTTCACCTTATTAACCACTTTAATAGAAGCCTTGGTATTGGCTAGGAGGGAGGTGAGCTCATGATAAACCCGTATCTTTATCTCTTAATATCATCTGTTCTCTTCGGCATAGGAGTCTACGGTATACTGTCTAAGAGAAACATGATAAGAATGCTGCTTTCCGCGGAAATACTATTCAACTCAGCTCTCTTAGCGTTAGTTAGTTTTACCTCCTACACTAAAAACGTTTATGGGTATTTTTTAGTTTTCCTGGCCGTGGGTATCGCGGCCGCGGAAGTCGGGGTTTTAGTCTCTTTAGCAATCCTCCTCTACAGGAGGAGGGGGGATATAGATGTTATGGAGGTTGATAAGCTTAAGGGGTGATAGAATATGATAAGATTAGGTGTTCCAATACTATTATCCACAGTGTTAATACCTTTCGTTGGCTCAGCTCTATTACCGCTACTTGATAAAAAAATGGGTAAAAATGTGGCGAAAATTGCTATAGCATTGCTCATGTATCCTTTAGTAGTGATAGCGGCTCTGCTTTTCCTCTATCATAATGAAACACTAATTGACCCAGTATACTTCAGCGATCCAAGACTCGGCAATTTCTCTATGCTCTTAGACCCCCTTAGCATGCCTTTGGCCTTCTCCATAGCGCTGGTCCCAGCATTTGTCGCTATATACTCAATACCCTACATGGAACATAGATTCGAGGAACTGGAGCGCGAAGGAGAAAAGACATCATGGGGCCTCTACTATATGCTTTTCATAATGTTCGCTTCGGCGATGCTCGGGACAACGCTATCAACGAATACCGTTGAATTCTACCTATTTCTAGAGCTGACTTTGATTCCAAGCTTTCTCTTAATAGCCTTTTACGGTTATGGAGATAGAATCAGAATAGCGCTAATGTACTTGATCTGGACTCACGTAGGCGCGCTGCTCTTCCTAATAGGAGCCATGACGTTGGGCTATAACGTAGGAACGTTTGATTTCTTCGATCCAGCGACAGGCGAAGCTCTTAAAGGACTTGGGGAAAGGCTTCCAGAAGCTTTTAGATTGACAGTAACTCTAGTGTTATCCTTGGGTCTATTTGTTAAAATGGCAGTCTTCGGAGTTCACATATGGCTCCCCTACGCCCATGCTGAAGCCCCAACGCCAGTATCAGCGCTCTTATCTCCCAACCTCATCGGAATAGCCGCTTATGCTCTCGTGAGGATAGTCTATATAATGTTCCCAACGACTTTCTCTTCTATCGCCCTCCCATTGCTGGGCTTAGCTATTTTAACAATGGTATACGGAGGATTAATGGTCTTAGCACAAGATGATTTCAAACGGTTACTAGCATACTCCAGCATATCGCAAATGGGCTACTTGCTACTGGGAGTAGCTAGTATAACTCCTCTCGGTATATGCGGGGCGATGCTGCACTACATGGCTCACGCCGTTGGTAAAGCTATCCTATTCATGGTCGCTGGTATACTGATAGTCACAGTACACACCAGGAAGCTGAGTCATCTAGGCGGACTAGCGGCAAAAATGCCGTTAACATTCGCTTTAGCTCTCATAGGCTTTATGCATATAACCGGAGTCCCACCATCTCTTGGATTATGGAGTGAGGTCCTAATAGTAGTAGGAGCTGTCCAGCGAGCATTTGAAGCGGGAAATATAGTCTTCATAGGCTTAGTTATAGGACTACTAGTGGCAATAGGGTTATCCACTGCCTACTCTTTCATAACCATAAGGAAGATATTCTTCGGAAGCCTACCGGAGGAGCTTCATATTCATAAGGCGTCCAGTACATTGCTTATCTCCGTAGCAGCCATAGCAGCTGTTGGAATATTCTTCTTTCTATATCCAAGCATCTTAATAGATCCGCTGGTAGAGTTGATATCGGGGCTCTAGGGTGACGGAGGTGGGTGCAGAGTACGCTTACGCTGCCTGGGCGATACCTTATATAGGCGCGGCTCTAGTCTTAGCCCTATATAGAACTAGTAGGAAAATCCGAGAGACTATAGCCGTAGGAGCGTTACTCGCCAGTGCGATATTTTCAACGCTAACTTTCTTAGCCGTAGTAGAAGGTGAAACCCCTCTACACTATTCCATTAAGTGGGTTGAAAGTCTAGATGTCACCCTAGGAGTTTATGTAGACGGGCTTTCTGCCACAATGTCTCTAGTAGTAGCATGGTTAAGCTTCCTAATAGGCTTTTACAGCATAAAGTATATGGAGCATGATCCTGATATTACGCGGTACTGGTTTTTCTTCGACTTTTTCGTCGGCAGCATGCAATTACTAGTTTTAGCCGATAATCTCCTCTTAATGTTCATAGGCTGGGAGGGTACGGGTCTAGCCTCATACTCTCTCATAGGCTTCTGGTATAAAGATGAAGAAGAGAAATGGGTTGGAGACCCGGGCAGAACAGCGTTAGGAATTCCCATGTTCTTTCAGCCGAGTCACAGCGGGGTTAGAGCAATAGTATTTACAAGGCTTGGCGACGTCGGCTTATTAGCCGGAATAGGACTAATATATGCTCTCACCGGGACATTACTCATCCCCGAGGTAGCGGAAAAAATGCCCCACGTGTTCGCTCCCTTAGGGGCTAGAGGATTACTCTATCTTTTCCTTCTAATATTCTCGCTGGGAGCGCTAGCTAAAAGCGCTCAATTCCCATTCCACGAATGGCTTGTTACAGCAATGACTGGTCCCACCTCCGTCAGCGCGCTTATTCACGCCGCCACTATGGTAAAAGCTGGAGTTTTCTTCATGCTAAGATTCGCGCCTATGTTCTATGAAACTTTCCATAAGACAGGTATAGGTCACGAAGCAGTAACTCAATACTTCTACACTATAGCTCTCATAGGAGGTTTCACGGCTTTCTTTATGGCAACACAAGCTTTGGTCTCCAGAGAACTAAAGCTGATATTAGCCTTCTCAACGGCTTCCCAACTTGGCTACATGTTCCTAGCTATAGGTTCAGCCGGGTTACTAAAAGAATTCGTACTCGGCTTTGTAGCCAGTTTCAGTCACTTAATGGGACACGCACTTTTCAAAGCGACTTTATTCCTAGCGGCTGGGGCCATAATACATGCTGTGGAGTCGAGATTTATAGACGATATGGGCGGCTTGCTCAAATACATGAAGTACACATTCATGGCTATGTTCCTAGCGGTATTAAGCTTATCTGGGGTACCTCCTTTACTTGGATTTTGGAGCAAAGACGCCGTACTCGAAGCAGCCTATGAAAGCCATTATCAAATATTATATCTCTTAGGGTTGATAACGGCTGGCTTAACAGCTTTTTACTCTCTGCGCATGGTGTTCAGGGTATTTGACTGGGAATTATCGAAGCATGTCAAGCATTTAATACATGAAGGACATTTACACGAGGCCCATCCGATAATGCTGTCGCCGTACTTTATCTTAGCAATCCTAACTTTAGGCATGGGTTTATTATGGCCTACTGTATTCCCCGAGTACGCGGAAATATTAACGAAAGGAGTTCCCGGTATAGAGAAAGTCGAGTTCCATGCTCCACATATAAACGTAGAATTAACGTTTCAATCTCTCGGACTTGTAGCCTTCGGATATTTAATCGCTTATATCCTCTATGGGAGAAAGCTAGACTATAAGCTTTTAGAACTACTAAACACGAAGAAATGGGCCAAGGCTATCCATGATATTCTCTATGATAGATGGTACCTAAACTCTGTGTACTATTTAGTATTCGTAAAAGGCGGCCTAATATTTGCAAGAACGCTACACGATACTTTAAACCTGTTCGTGGATTCGCTATACCATAAGGTCCTTCCCGCGCTGTTCTCTTCAAGTTCAAAGTTCTTTAGTAAGACATTGGAGATAGCGGTTGATAAAGGCTATAATGTAGCCGTGCCTTCAATCTTCACCTCCACCTCTTCATCCTTATTTAAGATATTGGAGCAAAAAGTCATAGATTCCGGCTTCAACGTGAAATTAGTGGAGTCTATCTTAGAATCCGGTAGAGCGTTAAGAAAAACCCAGATAGGGCGTATTAACTACTATCTGGCGTTTTTCTTCGCGTTCTTAGTAGTATTGGCAATAGTGGTATTTTGGGTGATATAATGGAAGTAGAGCATATTTTCAACCTAATCTTAGGAGTGCTTGCCGGAGCCAGTTTATCACTACCGCTCCTAGACTACTACCTAGTTAGAAAAAGAAAGATTAGCGGAGCCGTAACGGTCTTAGCCATATCAGTAGTATTTGCTTTAGACGCGATACTAGCCTTTACATCGAGGGAAGCAATAAGCATTTACAACGGATTAGTAAAGTATGACCTATTTACAGCTATAATCTGCCTTCTCGCTTCGTTTAATGCCTTAATGGTATCTTCTGCTTCTCTAGCCATAGAGGGGGACTGGACCACATCGCCAAGTTACTTTTCGCTGATCTTGATAACTCTGGTCGGGCTTCATATAATCGCCGGTACAGAAAACCTTTTAATAGTGGTTGTCGGGTGGGCTCTGGTCTCTGTAGCTTCATACGCTTTAGTCGGACTTAAAAAGGACGAAGCCTCAAGCGAGGGAGCTGTAAAGTATGCCTTAATGGGGATAGTCAGTACTAGTTTAATAGTATACGCAACAGCTTTCCTTACGGGTCTTGGAAAGCCTCTCGATATGACGTCGATAACTGCTGTTGAATTCAGTGAGGAATACTTAAAGATGGGAGAAATAGGGGGTTTAGTGATACTAGCCTTAATAATGCTCTTAGCGGCCATAGGCTTTAAAGTAGGACTAGTACCTTTCCACTGGTGGCTACCAGACGTATATGGGGGAGTGGACCCATTAATAGTCTCCTATTTAGCGGGAATCGTTAAGCTCATGGGTATTTCAGTGCTTATCAGAGTTATTGAACCCCTAGTAGGAGTTATCGGGTATACATCCGAGTTTTATGTTGGTTTAATAGCGGTATTCACGATGACATTTGGAAATTTGGTAGCGTTAGTACAAGATAACTTTCAAAAAATGCTCGCCTATAGCAGCATAGCGCATATGGGTTATATCCTACTGGGCGTTTTGGCGGCATCGAACCCCGAGTTCTTCAAAATAGCTATTCTAGGCATATTACTGCATGCCACTACGTATACATTGGCTAAAATAGGGCTATTCTTAACTCTTTCTTATTTCGGCGACAGAGGTTTAGGACTTGATTATAAAGAAATTGAAGGAATAGGTCGAATCTATCCATTAACCTCAATCTCGGCTGCAATATTACTCCTGAGCCTTATAGGAATGCCGCCTCTCCTAGGGTTCTGGAGTAAGTTCATCTACATATTCCTCCCAGCCTTGCCTAACTATAGCTACTTAGTAGCAATAGCTTTCTTGAACAGCGCTATATCTGTAGGATACTATGCGCGCGCTTTGAGATATCTATTCCTCGGAATTCCTAAAAGAGAAGACAAGGAGAAGGTAGAAGTGAAAAATGCCGTAGTAGCGATATTAGCTGTATTAACAATCGCTCTAGGCCTTATATTAACTGTCATATAGAGGTGTTTGCTTGAAGGGTGATCTCATAAAATGCGTTTCCCTATTTTGACTTTTTATTATCTCGATATTATACACTATATTTCGAAAATAGTAACGGCATATTTAAATGAGATAATTTTGAAATATAGTTGGTCTGGTGGTGAGGATATTGCCTGAAAAAGTGGTTCAGGTATTCGTAGAGATTCCCTCTACGGAGTGGCAAAAGGCGGCTATTCTCCTAACGTCTTTTGGCGACTTCCATGTAGAAGAGGGTCATAATCCGATAGAAGAAATTTCAGAGTTCTACGAAAGGACATTAAAGCTCATAGAAAAAGCGGAAGCCTTAACTAAAGAATACGAGCTTGAAGAAGAACAGCCAATTTTCGTTTTCAAAAAATCTGAAAAAAGATTATCTTTTGAAGGCAGCATAAGCGAAATACTCGATAGCATAGAAAAGGATTTAGAGAGAATCGAGAACCTAGCAAAGCAATATTATAAACATAAGATGGTGCTTGAGAAACTACTAGAAGAACCGGGAAATAAAGCGGCACTTACAAAGTTTATAGAAGAGCACAAAGAGCTCTTTGAAAAAACAGGAGATCTGCGATACATGGACGTGCAGACTGGTATAATAAGTTCGGAGAACTTTGAAGAGTTGGGACGAGCGGCATCTTTTGCAGCTATAGAGGATTTAGGAGTGGAATTATCCGACTCGTATACACTAATCGCCATAGTATCTCCTAAAGCCTACAAAGAAAAATTGAATGAACTGCTAGAAATTTACGAATTCATACCACTAGAGTTGATCGTCAATATACCTATAACAACTAAACCTATTCTTGATGCGTTAAATATCGTCAAAACTGTGCTTTCGGTAGCTATGCACATGGAATTAGAAGATTCCACTTTAAAGATTAGAGGCTTTATACCATTGAAAAAATTCGATGATTTCAAAAAATACTTAGAGGAGAATTTCTCTCAAATTAATGTATACACTAAGAAGACGGAAGAAGCCCCCTCTATACTCAAGGGACCTTTTAGCAAGATAATGGCCATGGCCGGGGTACCTGAATATCATGAGGTAGATCCTACGCCCATATTCAACATAACTTTCCCACTGTTCTTCGGCATGATGTTTGGCGATATCGGCCACGGTCTTGTACTCGCCATCCTTGGCGTTCTCTTAAGGAAGTTTTCTCCCTCTCGCAGTAGGAGGGAATGGGGTACAGTTTTACTGTTTTTTGGAATATCTTCCATGTTTTTCGGGATTCTAGCCGCCGAAATGTTCGGTATACCGCTGGGATATAAGCCCATATACACTATTTTCGGGGAACATCACGAAGTAGACGCCAATAAGATAATGATAATGCTGGGACTCTGTATGCTGATAGGAATAATACACATATCTATAGGCTATGTAGCGAAAATAATCAATCTCTTAAGAGAGGGGGAAAGAGGAGAAGCCTTACTGTTCTTCCTTCCTTTGTTAATATTCTACTTAAGCGGAGTAGTGGTCATAGGCTCCACGCCCTACGGAGGCTCAGTCTTTACACCAGAGATGGGAAACATAGCCCTATACACGCTTACTGGCAGTGTCTTAGTAATGTTGCTGGGACGACCGTTAAAGCTTCTACATAACCTAATGGAGTTTTTCCTAAGCTCATTAGAGCTCGGAGCCAATACAATATCTTATGCGCGATTAATTCTAATGTTCATGGTGCACACCTTCTTGATGAAAGCTGTCAACATGGCTCTCTATTTAGGCGTGGCCGGAATGCCGATAGTATTGATAGGCAATATAGGAGTTATAGCTTTAGAAGGAATGATGGCGTATATCCAAACTATGAGGCTTCACTTCTATGAGTTCTTCACCAAATTCTTCAAAGGAACGGGTAAGGCATTCAAGCCGATAATCCTAGACGCCGAAAACGCCATATTAACGTTTAGAATAGGGAGTTTCACTGCCAGATTACCCTAGTTAGGTGGGAATGTGAAGGTAGTAGTTATAGGAGATAAAGAAACTGTAACCGCTTATACACTCTTAGGAGCTATAGGTATTGTAGTTAAAAATAGTGAGGAAATGTACCAAAAACTCTTAGAAGTGGCTAAGCGAGAAGATATAGGCCTAATACTGCTTAGCGAAAGCTTTTCTAAAAAAATAAGAGATGAAATTAACGACTATAGACTAAAGCATCCTATACCGCTGATATTGGAGATACCGTCTCGGCTAACTAAAGAGAAAACATATTTCGATTATAAAGAAGTTGTTATGAAATCTATGGGTATAAAGGTATAGGTGATTCCATGTCAAATATTAGAAAAGTTTTTTCTCTAGTTCTCGACGATGTAGAAAAAAAGTTTAGAGAAAGAATCGAGGAAACGTATAAAGAATGTCTACGTGAAATAGACGCGGAATTCTCGAAGCTTATGGAGGAGTTGAGGAGTAAAGAAAGAGAATATGAATCTATCTATGAAAGAGAAAAAAGAAATCTTAGAGACATTTATGATAATACACTAAGGGTTGAGAAAAGCAAGCTCACTGATAGTATGATTGAGAAAGTCTTTGAAGAAGCTCTTAACAGAATAGCTAAAATGCCGCGCGATGAATCTTACTGTAATTTATTAGAGGATCTGATAATCGAGTGTTTAAAATACATAGATAGCAAAAGAGTTTTAGCAGAAGCTAGTGAAAATGACGCAGAAGTCATAGATAAGATCGCGGAAAAGGTATCTCGCGAAACTGGCAGAGAGATAATAGTTAGGAGAAAAGACCTGGAGAGCGTTGGAGGGGTAATAGTGTCTAATCCCGAAAAAAGTGTCGTAGTAGATAATACCTTTGAAGCTAGGTTAAAAAGGATACGTCCTGTGCTCCGAGCTAAGATATATAAGATAATGTTTCGAGGTGGATAATGTGACGGTAAAAGGTAGAATAGTTTGGATTAGCGGTCCTGTAGTTAAGGCTAAAGGAATGGCTCGTTCTCAAATGTACGAAATGGTTGAAGTGGGATCTGAAGGTTTAATAGGAGAGATTATAAGAATTGAAGGCGATACAGCGTACATACAAGTATATGAAGACACCACAGGGTTAAGGCCTGGAGAAGAGGTAGTCGGAACCGGTAAACCGCTTTCCGTTGCTTTAGGCCCGGGTCTTTTAGGAAGCATATACGACGGTATTCAGAGACCGCTCAGCGTTATAGCTAGTAAAATAGGACCCTTTATAAGGAGAGGAGTAAAGATAGACGCGCTCCCCAGAAATAAGAAGTGGCATTTTAAACCTCTTGTAAGAAAGGGAGATAAAGTGGGTCCCGGAGATATTCTGGGAGTAGTCCCGGAAACTGAACTCATAGAGCATAAAATCATGGTTCCGCCCAATACTCCTCCGGGTAGACTTAAAGAAGTAGCCTCAGAAGGGGATTACACCATAACGGACCCTATAGCGATTTTAGAGCATGATGGAGTGGAAACCCCATTAACCATGGTACACTACTGGCCGGTTAGAACTCCTAGACCCTCACGCCATAGGCTTCACTCCAAAGTTCCTCTAATAACAGGTACTAGGATAATAGATGTCCTCTTCCCGGTAGTCAAAGGCGGCACTGCCTGTATCCCGGGAGGTTTCGGAACCGGTAAGACCGTCTTATTACATCAGATAGCCTCCTGGTCTGACGCAAACGTGGTACTCTACGTAGGCTGTGGAGAAAGAGGCAACGAGATGACGGAGATATTAATTAAATTCCCCAAACTAAAAGACCCGTATTCGGGTAAACCCTTGCTGTACCGAACTATAATGATCGCTAATACGTCTAATATGCCAGTAGCGGCACGAGAAGCCAGCATATACACGGGTGTCACAATGGCAGAGTATTATAGAGATATGGGCTACGACGTGTTACTTGTCGCTGATTCAACTAGTAGATGGGCCGAAGCTCTAAGAGAAGTATCTGGACGTTTAGAGGAAATGCCCGCCGAGGAGGGATATCCTTCTTATCTAGCATCTAAAATAGCCGAGTTCTATGAAAGAGCAGGAAGAGTTGAGTGTTTAGGAAGACCTGAGCGGATAGGATCAGTCACAGTAATTGGTGCGGTCTCGCCGCCCGGCGGCGACTTCACAGAGCCAGTCACCACCCATACTCTAAGGTTCACAAAGGTCTTCTGGGGACTCGACACGGCTTTGGCTTATTCCAGACACTACCCGGCCATAAACTGGATAATAAGCTACTCGGCTTATATAGACGATGTGGCTGAATGGTGGAGTAAAATAGATCCTGACTGGAGAGAATATAGGGAAAAGGCTCTGGCCATACTACAAAAAGAAGATGAATTAAAGGAGATAGTTAGGCTCCTAGGACCTGAAGCACTTCCACCTCACGAAAAATTGGTGATGTTGACGGCTAGAATGCTTAGAGAAGGTTATCTACAACAAGACGCTTTTAACCCCGTAGATACGTATTCTACGAGCCAAAAACAGATCAAACTGTTAAAACTTATAATGACATTTCACGAAGTTGCTCAAAGATTGCTTTACGAGGGAGTCCCCTTCGAGAATATCAGCTCGCTAAGACTGATATTTGATATAATGAGGCTTAAAGAGCAGGTAACGAATGAGGAGGTTCACGTCATAGATGAATGGATAGAAAGAGTAAAGAGGCTTTATAGAGAATTAAAAGTTAAGGCTGTAGGTGTATCATAATGTCGGTGGGGGAGATTGAATATTCTCTTATTAGGGAAATAAAGGGACCATTGTTAATCGTTGAGAAAACGAGGCGTGTAGGATATAGCGAACTTGTAGAAGTGTACGGACCAGATGGAAGACCCCGACTCGGACAAGTAATCGAAGTTTCGACGGACTATGCCGTAGTCCAAGTTTTCGAGGGAACATCAGGATTGCCGACCGAAGGTACACATGTGAGAACTTTGGGAAGAACGTTACAAGTGCCAGTTTCCATAGATATGTTGGGACGAGTTTTTAATGGGAGAGGACAGCCTATGGATGGGTTACCCGAGATAATACCAGAGGAATTTATGGATGTCAACGGAATGCCTATAAATCCCTATATGAGGGATTACCCCACTGATTTTATTCAAACAGGGATTTCAGTTATAGATGGAATGAATACACTGGTAAGAGGGCAGAAACTCCCTATATTCTCTGGATCAGGTTTGCCTCACAACAAGATAGCGGCTCAAATAGCTCGACAAGCAAAGGTATTGGGAAGAGAAGAAGAATTTGCTGTAATTTTCGCCGCTATAGGAGTAAAATTCGAAGACGCGGTATTCTTCAGAGAAAGCCTGGAGAAGAGCGGCGCGTTATCTAGGTCTATAATGTTTCTTAATTTAGCCCAAGATCCTACAATAGAGCGTATAATTACTCCGAGGATAGCCTTAACCGCGGCTGAGTACTTAGCTTTCTACCACGATATGCATGTACTCGTAATACTGACTAACATGACGAACTACTGTGAGGCCCTCAGAGAATTAAGTGCTGCCAGGGAAGAAGTACCTGGGAGGAAGGGATATCCGGGATACATGTATACAGACTTAGCCACCATCTACGAGCGGGCCGGGAGAATAAAAGGCAAAAAAGGTAGCATTACTCAGATGCCCATTCTCACGATGCCTGGTGACGATATAACCCACCCAATACCCGACTTGACGGGCTATATTACCGAAGGACAGATAGTATTAAGCAGAGAGCTCCATGCGAAGGGCATTTATCCACCGGTAAATGTCCTAGATAGCCTCTCCAGATTAATGAAAGACGGTATAGGACCAGGTAAAACTAGAGAAGATCACGCACGAGTATCCAGCCAACTCTACGCATCGTATGCTCGAGCTCAAGACGTAAGGGCTTTAGCTTTAATAATTGGTGAAGAAAACCTTTCAGAGATAGATAGAAGATACTTAAGATTTGCCGATGCTTTTGAAACTAAATTCCTAAACCAGGGCGAATTTGAGGAGCGTGGCATCGAAGAGACTTTGGACTTAGCGTGGGAAGTATTATCGTTGCTGCCTGAGGAGGAGCTTACCAGAATACCGAAAGAGTTGTATGA
>JALURF010000184.1:3827-8052 GCA_027017165.1 Thermofilaceae archaeon | reverse complement strand
GATTAACATTTGTTTATTAAAATTCTAATTTAATGAATATTTATTTGATATTTGGAACACAAATTATAAATTAGTATAAAAATTGAGAGTTAAGCGTGACAAATGACACGCAGTATCGTACAATGAGAAACGCTTTCAAAAGATACAGTATAGAAACTAGAGAAACACCTCCCAAAATTAAATTGCCTCCAAAATTTCTAGTTAAACGCTACAATAACTGCATGAATATCCAGGAGTGCACCGTAGTATGCATATACGGCGTTCACCGCTTAAACGATGACGGAACGATAGCCGAGCCGATCAGCGAGCTGTGTAGAGGATGTCATCTATGCGTTCTAGCATGTCCTAAGGGAGCTATATCGGTGGAAATCAATCCCGAATTTCTAAAGCTAGGCAATAGCTACTTCACCCCAGACAGGATGGAGAGAATCTACTTCGAAGCTGAAACCGGTAGAGTGCCGGTTTCAGGTGCGGGATATGGAGGATTATTCGCTGGTAGAGGTTTTGACTCCATCTGGTTCGACTTCTCGGAGATCGTAAGGCCGACTAGAGATGGAATCCACGGTAGGGAGTATATATCGACTTCTATCGATATAGGCAGGAAACTACCATATCTCAAATTCGATGATAACGGCGCTTTGCTCTCTAATATTCCTAAAAATATAGAAGTGCCCATACCCATGCTCTTAGATGCTCCTTGTACAGTGAGTAAAAACCTCCAGCTGTCAGTTGTTAAAGCCGCGGCTAAACTCGATACGTTCGCTATAGTAAGAGCCGAGGATTTCTACGAAAAACTACTCTCATACACGCGCTGGATAATACCCAGAATCAAAGCCGAGGAAATTGAAAAATACACAGATCTTATCGATCTTTCACAAATTGTTGAAATCGACTGCCACGGCGGCGAAGATTTTAAAAGGCTATTTGAAAAAGTGAGGGAAATAAACTCCTCGACGCTCGTATCCTTTCGACTCCCCTACAACGATAAATCCGCAACCATAGCGGAAACCCTAGTAGACATGAGAGCTGACATAGTCCACTTCTACATAGATGATAAAACCGTCGAACAAAACCCAGACTATATCGTGAAAGCTATTCGAGCCATACACCTACACCTCGTGGATAAAGGAGTTAGAGACCAGATAACGTTTATCTCCAGCGGCGGAGTAGCGGAAGCCTCGCACATCCCCAAGTCGATACTCCTCGGCGCTGACGCCGTCGCAGTCGGCTTAGCGTACCACATAGCCCTGGGTTGTAGAGTCTGCTACGGAGAAAATAGGTTGGAGTGCCTAGTAGAAGTAGGGAATGGCGATGTTGAATGGGCTACTCAGAGAATCGTGAATATGATGGCTTCGTGGAGAGATCAGCTCCTCGAAGTACTCGGCGGAATGGGAATGCGCGAAGTAAGGAGGTTGAGAGGTGAAGTCGGTAGAGCGATGTTCTACGAGGAGCTTGAAGCAAAAGTATTCGGCGGCGATTTATAATGCAGAAGCTTCTCCATATGCCGGAGGTAAAGCCGGCGCCTTTCAAATACCCGGGCAAGATAGAGAAATACGAGGTCTTGATAGACAGGTCTAAGTGTACGGCGTGCGGCCGCTGCGCGGAAGTCTGCGAGTATATGGCTTTAGCTCCGCTAGACTATGAAGCATTTAAAAAGCCCACGGGCTATATTCGTATACTCAATCCTCAAGGATTCTGTAAAGGAGTTGAATGTCGGCGATGCGTAAAAATATGCCCAGTTAACGCTATAACCGTTAGACTAAATCCCCAATACTCCGCTCTCGGAGACTATCGATGGACGGCCGATCTTATCTTGTCAACGTGGGAGCAGGCCGAAATCGGTAGAGTCTCCGGCAGATACGAGTATAGAGTTGGAAACTCAGGAGGGGGATTCGACAAGTTAAAATTCGATTTTGAACTGAAAGAGGATATTAGCGATTACGAGCTCCTCGACGACGATTTAGATACTTCAATAATTCTCAATAAAAGAGATGATGGAAGACCGAGAATTGAAATTCCGATTCCGGTCTACGGCGCCGACATGTCTTTCGGCTCTATAAGCTTAAACGCTATGCTGGCGAGAGCTAAAGCCGCTAAAGCTTGGAATACTTTTGTAGGCACAGGTGAGGGGGGATACCCTGACGAATTAATACCGTATAAGGACCACGTGATAACTCAAGTAGCTACAGGTCATTTCGGGGTAAACGCCGAAACTATAAAGAGGGCGAGAATTATCTGTTTAAAATACGCGCAAGGCGCGAAGCCGGGACTCGGCGGCCACTTATTAGCTGATAAGGTAACTCCAGAAGTGGCTAGGATAAGGGAGACTGTCCCCTATATAAGCCTGTTTTCGCCGTTTCCATTCCATAACGTCTACTCCGTAGAGGACCACTACAGACACGTACAATTGATAAAAGACATTAACCCTCGAGCGCTCGTAGCAGTCAAAGTTTCTACTCCAACGGATATCGACATGGTGGCTATCGGGATATACTACGCGGGCGCTAACATCATCCAGATAGATGGAGGTTGTGGAGGAACGGGAGCGGCGCCGGATATAGCTAAAAGCAATATAGCTATGCCTATCGAGTACGCTATCCCTATAGTTCACAACTATCTAGTTAGAGAAGGCGTGAGAGATAGAATAGTGATAATGGCAAGCGGAGGGATAAGAACGGCTTTTGACGTAGCCAAAGCGATAGCCCTGGGAGCCGATGGAGCTGTAATCGGAACTTCAGAGCTAGTAGCGCTCGGCTGTAAAAGATGTAGAAACTGTGAAAGAGGTAGAGGCTGTCCAGCGGGTATCGCGACGACAGATCCAGTACTAAAGCATCTAATCAACCCGGACTGGGGCGCTCAAAGAATAATAAACATGTATCGTTCATGGAAGAGACAGTGGAGCTATATCTTGACAAAACTCGGCTTAGAGAGTATTAGAGAATTACGCCCGAAAGAGGAGGTTAAATTCAAAAACGGTAGGTTCAACCACCTAGTCCATTTAGACCATTTAAGGTGTGAGAGAGATGGTTTATAAGAAAACACTACCAAATCCTCTTTCCGCTCGTAAAGGAGAGTTTGAAGGCGGATGCGGCGTTATAGGAGTCGCCTGTACTATCCCAGTAGAGGGGAAGTATCTTCTACAGTCGCTACTCCAAATGCACAATAGAGGAAACGGTAAGGGCGGAGGCATAGCGGCAGTCGGTCTTTCTCATGAACAGCTGGGAGTTTCGAAGAAAATCTTAGAGGAGTACTATATAATGCAGGTAGCCTACCTAGATTTAAAGTACAAGAGGAAAGTAGAGGAAGAATTCATAAAACCATGCTTCACCGTCAAGCTCGCCGAAGAAATTCCGACAATAGGAGATTATAAAAGCATAGGGTTAGAGGTAAAGCCTCCAACTGTTTGGAGGTATTTCGTCAAAGTAAATGAAGACGTACTAGAGAAGTTCATCGAGAAAAACGGTTTCGAAAACCTAGATCCTCGCAGAGCGGAGGACGAGTTCATTTTTAGAAATAGCTTCGCTTTAAACAAGAAGTACTACGCTTCGCTAGGCGAGAAAAAAGCTTTCGTCGTATCACACGGCAAAAACATGATAGTATTGAAGATAGTGGGATACGCTGAACAAGTCTTAAAATACTACCAGCTCGAAGAGCTTAAAGCCCACGTATGGATAGGACATCAAAGATACCCGACGAAGGGGAAAGTTTGGCACCCCGGAGGAGCCCACCCGTTCATAGGAGTCCACGACGCGCTAGTCCACAACGGCGATTTCGCCAACTACTACTCGATGACAGAGTACCTAAAGCAGAGGAATATCTACCCGCTTTTCCTAACCGATACCGAAGCTGCAGCTCTCTACTGGGATTTATTAACGAGAGTCTACCAATACCCTCTAGAATACGCCATCGAAGCCATAGCCCCAACTACCGAGAGAGACTTCGTCATGTTGCTCGAAGAGAAGAAGAGGATTTATAGAGCTATTCAAGCAACCCACATTCACGGCTCTCCGGACGGTCCATGGTTTTTCATAATCGCTAGAAACGACCCCTATAACAGGCGTTTTCAGCTTATAGGCATAACCGACACCTCGATGCTGAGACCTCAAGTTTTCGCGCTTCAAGAAGGATACGTGAAGATAGGCCTTATAGCCTCTGAAAGACAGGCTATCGACGCCTTCCTTAAAAGCCTAGCGATGGACGACGACAGATTCTGCCCAATAGCGGA
>JALURF010000184.1:0-3817 GCA_027017165.1 Thermofilaceae archaeon | reverse complement strand
TCTTTACCATAGACTACGATTCTAAAAACCTGGTATGTACGGATAAGTTCGGAAAAATAATCTCTGTCGATAAGCGTAGGAGGCCTTGTAGAAGCGTATACAAGATGAAGGTTAAACATAACCCGAAGAGGAGGATACGCGGAGTAGAAGGCGCGCTGGCTAAAAAGCCCGGATACTCCGAGGTCTACAACTACGCCGTGGAGAATATAGAAAGTTGGGATTACGACGACGTATATCTTTTCGCTGAAAAGTTGAAAATGCATGCTAGTAGAGGAGATGAGGAAAGGTCTATCGCTATCAAAGCATTTACGCTTCTAATAGACCGTAGATACGATATAGGCGATAAAAAGAGAAGTTGTATAGTATCGATATTCGAGGAGAAACTCTTCGAACTATTCGATTCGATGCCTCCTATAGACTCTAATGTGAACGGAGCCTACCGTCTAGTTAACTGGGACAACAGGGATAAGCTAAAACCTCCCAAATATCCGGGGCAGATTCTGGTCGTGGATGTGTGCGATTTTAAACCTGAAGGCGATGAAGGAATCTGCGGTTTTCTGAACGAAGCCCACAGGCTGGGATGGAGGAGAATTATAGCTTATAACTTTAAAGGACAGAGGAACTTCGGGGCAGGTCTCATAGCTAGAGATGAAACCAGAATCGACGTATATGGGAGAGTTGGCGACTGTCTAGCCGCGTTCGCCGACGGCCCTGAGTTTTACGTACATGGAAGCGTACAGGATTCTGTAGCCTACTGTTTTAGATCTGGGAAGATAGTAATCTTCGGAGATGCTGGAAAAGCTTTTGAATACGGCGCGAAAGGCGGAGTAGCCTTCGTCCTCGGAGACCTCATTGATAGACCGTTAATCAACGCCGTGGGAAGCGCCACCGCCGTGGTAAACGGCTCGTGTAAAGACTATATGGGGGAATCCTTCATGGCGGCGCACGGCCTCATAATCATCAACGGGGTGAAATTCGACGAGAACGGAAGACTCGTAGAAGAGGAAACTCCATACCACGGCGGAAACCTCTTCTCCCTAGCCGCCGCCGGCGCGGTTTTCCTACGAGACCCTCGTCGAACAGTCGGCGAAGACCAGCTTAACGGCGGTAAAATAGTCTCATTAACGAGGCACGACTGGATGCGCATCCTGCCGTTACTCAAAGAAAACGAGAGGCTGTTCGGCATACGGGTTAAAGACCTCCTAACAGTCGACGGGAGGGTGAGGAGGCCCGAGGAGGTCTACCGGAAGGTCGTACCGGTCGAAGTTACAGCTTTAACGAGGTATGAGAGGGGGATTTAATGCCGCCGGTTAACATAATCGTTTTAATAAAGCAGGTTCCAGATCCGAAAGCTCACGTTAGCATAAAGGAGGATGGAACGCTGGATAGGGAGAGAGCGAAAGCGGTAATCAACCCCTACGATAGATACGCTATAGAAGCGGCGTTAAAGGTTAAAGAAAAGCTAGGCGCTAAAGTGATAGCGCTTTCTATGGGACCGCCTAAAGCCGAAGACGCTCTGAGAGAAGCTCTGGCGATGGGCGTCGACGAAGCTATCCTGCTCTCCGATAGGAGATTAGCGGGCTCCGATACGCTAGCTACCTCTTACGCTCTAAGCCGGGCTATTAGAAAAATCGGACACTACGACCTCATTCTGTGCGGAATGGAGACGGTGGACGGCAATACGGGGCAGGTAGGTCCTGAAATAGCCGAGCATCTAGGCATACCGCAGATAACATACGTTGAAAATTTCGAGATCAGAGACGGCTTTGTCAGGGCGAAGCGCCTAATCGAAGGTGGCTATGAAATCTTGAGGTCTAAGCTACCCGTACTCCTAACGATAACAAACACGGGAGAAGAGCCTAGATGCGCTACTTTTCTCGGCGTAGTTAAAGCGGTGAAAAAAGACATAGTCGTATGTTCGATAGACGATATAGGAGTTGAGGAGGATAGCGTAGGCTTAAAAGGTTCACCCACTAAGGTGAAAAAGATCGAGAGGGCGGTATTGTGTAGAAGCAAGTATATAGTTAAGGGTGGATCGGTCGAGGAGATTGTCGATAATCTCCTAAAGAAGCTAGAGGAAGATGGGATAGACTTGGTGATGATGAGTGAGTAAGGGGGATTTTAGCGGCGTTTGGATTTACGCGGGACATGACGGGAGTAAAATCGATAGAGCTACTCTAGAACTGCTCGGAGTTGGAAGAAAAATAGCGGAGAAAATAGGCGCCGAGCTCTCGGCAGTTCTCATCGGATGCGGCATTAAACACTTTGCCTATGAACTGATAAGCTATGGCGCCGATAAAGTCTACCTAGTAGAACATGAAGAGCTTAAATACTACACGACACTACCCTACGCTAAAGTGCTAACAGATTTAATCGCTGGAGAAAAACCGGAAATAGTCCTCTTTGCCGCTAACACCACTGGCCGGGATTTAGCGCCGAGAATTGCTGCAAGACTTAAAACCGGGCTAACCGCGGATTGCACAGACTTAGATGTAGGCGACTACGAGGATAAGGCGAGCGGAAAACTGTACAAGAACATCTTATACCAAATTCGTCCAGCTTTCGGCGGAGACGTTATAGCGACGATAGTTACCCCGGAGCGGCGTCCACAAATGGCTACTGTACGGCCTGGAATTTTCGAATTACCGAAGAAGAACCCGGGGAGAGACGGGGAAATAATACAGTGTAGGATTGAGCTAGGAAAAAACGAAGAGCAGGCTGTAGAAATCCTCAAGATAGTTAAGGAAGAGAGAGGGGAGGCAAATCTGAAAGACGCCAAGATAATAGTTGGCGGAGGCAGAGGAGTCGGCGGTCCCGAAGGCTTTAAACTAATAAGAGAATTAGCGAAAGTCCTGAGCGGTCAAGTCGGGGCTTCGAGAGCGGCGGTCGATGCGGGCTGGATATCCTATAGTCACCAAATCGGGTTAACTGGTCAAACGGTTAGACCGGATATATACATAGCGTGCGGCATTTCGGGAGCTGTACAGCACGTAATAGGGGTTAAAAACGCTAAAATTATAATTGCTATAAATAAAGACCCTCATGCTCCGATATTCGATTTCGCCGATTACGGAATAGTCGGCGATCTATTTGAAATTCTACCAGTTCTCATAGAGAAATTAAAAAATATAAAAGCTAAGCACAAAACGCTACGTAAAATGGTAAATGTACAATTTAGGGGTTTAACATGGAAAACTATAAAATAGGTCTTGCGCAAATACACTCCCTACTCGGAGATGTAGAAGAAAATTTAACTAAACATTTAGAGTACATCGACAAGGCACGCAGCCTAGGAGTAGATATCCTGGCTTTCCCCGAACTATCTTTAACAGGCTACCTTTTAAGAGATTTAGCCTACGAGCTATCCGATAAATGTCTAAAAACGTTAAAAGAAATAGAGAAAGCATCTAAAGATATATCCGTGCTCGTAGGTCTCGTAGAAGAGCCGAGATTTGGCATATATAGAAACTCCATAGCGGTCATCTCCGATGGAGAGCTTAAAGGCTTTATTCCCAAACTCTACCTACCCAGCTACGGGCTTTTTGAGGAAAGTAGATATTTCAAAGAAGGAGATATCAAAGACGTTAAAATATTCGAGCATAAAGGACTAAAATTTGGAGTAGTCATCTGCGAAGACGCATGGCATCCAGAACCCATCGAGTTAATCGCCAGGCTCGGAGCAGACCTAGTTTTCATAAACGCTTCTTCGCCGCTTAGAGGACTCTACAGCAGGGGAGATACCTTCATAGAGAAAATATGGGAGGCTATCAACATTACACGCGCTGTTGAAAACACGGTCTATATAGCCTTCACGAAT
>JALURF010000183.1 GCA_027017165.1 Thermofilaceae archaeon | reverse complement strand
CGATGCTGGCGCTCGTGGGAGATGAAGCTGTTAGAGGAGAATTTGGGGGAAATTTAGTTAAAATAACCTATAACTCCGTCGGCGAATCGCTTGCGTTTGCGATGGAAAAAGAGGGTATTAATATCCCTAAAATAGGAGCGTACTACAGATATACTCCCTTAACGACGTTTAGATTTTACGTATTGGGGGGCAAAGGACCTTCAGTGATTAGAATAGGGAAAAAATATATTTCAGCTAGAGTGAGCTACCGCGAGTTATCTTACGTGAAGAAAAGGGGAGTATTCAGGTGTAGCCATCCTGTATCCGTGCAGGATCTTAAGAATAGTAAACTGTTATCCGGAGTTCCGCTACCGGCTCTCCCATACCCTATAATAGAAGACGCTGTGATTGAAGGCGAGTATTTAGAATGTAGAGGAGAGAAAGGGGATCAACACTTCATATTACTCCCTCCAAAGGAGGTTTATGAATCTCTCCAAATTTTCTAACTTTTTTACTGTAAAAGTCGACGGTTTAGAAATAGAATACGGTAGTAGAGAGCTAGGTTTTAGACTATATAAGTACCAAGAGGAGGTTTTAGAGCTATCCACGGAGAGAAATTTAATCGCTATAGATGCGCCTACAGGAGCCGGAAAGACGCTGGCCCTGCTTCTGGCGTTTAAACGCCTTTTTGAAGATGAGAAAAACGCTATGATTTTATACCCGACTAAAACGCTTATCGAAGATCAAAAAACCTCTATTTCCAAACTAGTTGAGAAAATAAAAGTCAGCGTAGATGTAACTCCTGTAGACTCGGATAGACTACACGAGTACATGCTAGCTAAAGGCTATAAAACCCATGGAGAAGCTCTTTACGATATACTCAGCAGCGCAGGTCCTAAACTAGTATTAACAAACCCCGATATACTATACTACATTCTCAGAATGGAGTTTAAAAGAGGCAGGCCTATATACCGAGAGTTGGCTAAGTTTGCCGGAATAGGAATAGATGAACTACACCTCTACTGGGGCGCTAGCCTACAAATTCTCTTCACATTTTTGAGTCTTATGAAAAATAAGATGAGGTTATTGTCAACAGCCACCCACGATCCAACGCTTCTATCTCTTCTATCTCATTTAAAGGGTTTAGCTAAGGTTAAGGCTCGAGAAGTGGAGAAAGGGGCTAGAATTAGACATGAGGTCCACTTAGCATTTGTATCTATAAAGCCTGAAGGAGTTCTATATGGGGACGATGAAGCCGAGAAAATAGCGGACACGGTTCTTTCCGTGCTAGACCAGGTGGAAGATGGGGTTAATCCTAGAGTAGTGTGTATAGTTAACAGCCTAGTCTTCTCTGAGAAAATAGCCGAGAAAGTATCGGAAAGAGAAAGAGACGTTTCGCTAATAAACAGTCTAACGCCGAGAGGAGAAAGAAATATCGACTCTAAAATAGTAGTAGGGACCAGCGCTATTGAAGTAGGTATAAATTTCGATACACAAGCTCTCATATTTGAGGCTACGGATACAGCCGGCTTTATCCAGAGACTGGGGAGAGTGGGTAGGAAAAGACCGGGTATAGCTGTCGCTTTTATGCCATATGATAATTTCCGAAAAATTCAAAAGGAAATTCCTCAAAACGGCAGAATATCCTATTCTGAATTAGAAAGAGCGGTAAAACACTCTTTCACCAGGAACCCCTCATACGCCGATATAGCTGGAAGCCTACATGGAGCTTTGATTCAAGCTGGCATAACGTACACGTTGATAAGGAAACTAATCGAAAAAGATAAGCCTTTAAGAACGCTAGTTAACATCTTCAAGTATACATCTCGAATGCTTCCACCTTCCTTGACACGGGTATACGAGGATCTCGTCGAAATCTTCGACAAGAAAATGTTCAGAAAAGAGGAATATGAAAAACTACTCGAAATCATAAACGCGAACAGGTTTAACCTCCCTAAAAAGCTTTTGGAAATTTTAAAATCTTTTATAAAAATCGGAGTTAGAGGAGTATATTCGTCTCTACCAGCTTATATACTCAAATATAGGACAATAGGTAGCGTAGACGTGGGCGATCTCGGGAAAATGAATTTCGAGTATATATCTAGCGAAGAAGAATTTAGAGAAAAAGTAGGCTCGCCTCCGCCAGATCTTGAATATCCAATCCTAGTGATACGCGGAGTTCTGGAAAGAGGATATCGGATAGCTATCCGCCCGAGGAAATTTAAACCCGGAGAGCTTTTCCTCCTATCTAAAGAGAACGTTTACGTAAGCGCTCCCGACGATCGGCTTCGAAATAAAATTGCAAAGCTTCTCGACGGAGTACTAGCTTACGTCGTGTACGGGAGTCCGGGAGATTGGAGGTTTTCAGCGTTAAAGCTTATAGGAGGGGAAGGCTGGGTAATACTAGGGCCCGATGCGGTTATACAGGCGTGGTTAGATGAAAGTACTTATCTTTAACCTGGGCTTCGACATCTCAGGGGTAGTTTCCGCTATCACCTCTATGCCTTTAAAATCTGGAGATAAACTCGTGTTTATAATACCTAA
>JALURF010000182.1 GCA_027017165.1 Thermofilaceae archaeon | reverse complement strand
TTTCCGACCTACTTCAAATACTCAAACAAGCGAAGAGTCGCTGAGGAGAACCTGGTCGATGTGTGGATTTAATACTAAATTGCATGGGATTTGGCATTTTACTTTCTCGCCTGCGAGTAGCTGTATTTACGCTTGAACTGGGATTAGATAAATCGTCGCCTCGCCCCCGGCGGTGGCTACTTCTTCGCTGTAAAGTTCTTTTGGAGGCCAAAAGTTGAAGAGTTTGGCTAGACCGAGAGGTATGCAGAGATCTGGTTCTTCGCTTCGAAGCCTGAGTTGACTAGAGCGGAGGTGATTACGGATTTCTCGCCAACTATTATTCTTATCTTAACTCTAATGCCCATTACTCAACCCTTACATATTTTGCTTTTTCCCTAGTTTTCTCATATAGCCTATGAATTTGATCCTCCTCTTTTCTCTCAACGTTCTTTTAGCTTCTCGAATTAACTCTAATTTTTCAGCCATACTATGAGAGAATATTCTTAGCCGCTATTTATACCTAATACAGTTGCCGCCGTCCTGTTGGTACGGTAGAATGCTGGAGAGAGTAAAGACTTTAGATTAAACTGTTAAACTTTAACAGAAAAGGGAAAGTGCGATATTATTTTCAAGAGAGTCGAATGTTTTATGAATTAAGAATGCAAGTTTTCAAAGGGAATGTTGAAAATAAAATAAAGGTATAAACGTTACGGTTATTCGTGATGGCGCGCTCTAAGGGCGTATTTGTGGATATTCGTGAAGACGCGAAGATAACGGTAGCGTATTATATAGCTACATATGCGTTCTCTTACGGCATGGCATTTTTAACTTATATATACACAGCGGGTACAATAGCGGATAAGCCGGCTTTCGTATTCTTAATTAACATCTCATTGTTATCTGTATTCCTCTTAGTTGCCTACGCGTTTCATAGAAAGATGGGTGGAAGAGCGTTTAGAGAGTATATTGGATTTAAGAAAGAGGGGTTGCTGAAGAGCCTAATAGTCACAGCCGCTTTTTTCACAGCGCTAAACTTAATATTGGCAACACTAGCATACTTGTTTCTCGGGGTAAATCTTCTAGCTAAACTTGTCGAGAACGCCTACATGTACTCTTCGACCCCTTGGTTTGACCATGTAGACTCTAAACTATTGCCCGTTGCGGCTGCCGTACTCTGGCTCGTATCGGGCACAATTCATTTCGCCTTTATGCAGGCTTTCCCCTACGAAGCCTTGTCTAGAAGGCCTAAGAAGTACGTAGTCCCTTTGGTATCCGCTCTCTTCATATCATACTATAACTTGCCCCTCTTGACTGGAGAGTGGAAGCATATGCCCGTTGATTTATCACTTATATAGGAATTCGCTGGGGATAATCCTAAACTATGTGTTCTTTTACGAAATGCCGGTCTTAGTGGCTTTTCTTAGAGGGTGGGTGAAAAAGCTTTCTGGGCTTTCTTCGCGGGAGGTTAATATGGGGATTAACGTGCTTATTAATTTCCGCAATAAACCGCTTAAAATTGAAAAGTTGTATATTACGATGTTTACCTCTCCGTACTATTAAGTAAACTTGAGTCCTGATGCATCTCTTACTGCATGGATTACTATTGGTAAAGTTATAGAGCCGCTATGTGCCCGTGGTATCGCAGTTGAGCCTTCAATAAATGTCAGCGCGCAGGTAAAACTATGTTTATCTTTACCTTGGAGATTTTCATCTCTATATAGATAGACTTCGTGGCTATTGACGTAAACTTTAGCTATTGTATACTTCGCTGAGGTAGAGTAAAGCGGAAAACCCTTAGATTAGGGTTTTCCGCTTGTTTATCTTCGAAGCGGACAGGTTTCCCTGGAGGAGAATAGTAGGAGAGAAGTATACGGCCTGTATAACAGGTTGAGCTTCATGTTCGACGATGAAGAAGATGCTTGGCTCTGCTCGCTTCAGAACCTTAAAACGAATCTCGACAGCCCACTATGAATATTTCGGAGGATAAGCTTCTCCACAGATACTCCTAGCTTTAGAGCATGCAAGCTCTGAAACCTGTATGTTGCGAGGGGATAAAATTTTGGATGAAATTCATTGGAGTCTCTAGTGTTATTTATAAATATGCGTCGTAATATTATCTAGTAGAAGTCGAGATAGGGGATCGACTTGAAAATTGGCGGCAAGAGGATAAAAATCAACTACTTGTATATTTTCTTGGCTCCAGCGACTATTTTGATTGCAATGTTCTTCCTAGCGCCGGTTATTCTGACGGTATTGATAAGCTTTACTTCGATGGACGTGATAGGGCTTAAATGGGAGTGGAACTGGGGGGAGAACTATATAAGAATGATCAACGACCGATGGTCTAGAAAGATACTTTTTAACACATTATTCTATGTTTTCACAACGCTGGCATGCTTCAACGTAGGGATGGCGCTGATCATAAGTATTTTAACCACTCATATCCACGATAGGGTAGGCTCGATTTTTAGAGCTTTATGGTTGTTACCCCGTATAACTCCATCTACAGTATACGCTGTGATATGGCTATGGGCTACAGCCCCCTATCCTTTCGGGTTGTGGAACTGGCTACTGGTAAATCTGGGCATAGTTAAGGGGAAGGGCATACCCTTCCTAGGCTACTCCTTCGTAGAGCTATTCGGCGTGAAAATAGTACAATGGCCCTGGGTTATCATAGTGCTGGTCAACGGCTTCGTCGGAGCTTCCTTTGGAATGATCATATTCACTTCTGCGATCAAGTCGATACCGGTAGACTTCATAAACGCCGCCAAGGTGGACGGGGCTTCAACCTGGCAAACGATAAGACACGTAATACTACCTCTCATTAAGTGGCCGATACTCTTCGTCACCGCCTACCAGACCCTATCCCTGCTGACCTCCTATGAGTATATCTTGCTGGTGACTAACGGCGGACCAGGCTTTTATACAACTGAAGTTTGGGCTCTCTACTCCTATCATAGGGCTTTCGAGCAGTACGCTGGCTACATGGAGTTCGGCTATGGCGCAGCGCTAGCCAGCGTATTAGTCGCTATAGGGCTTATAGCTGCGGTGGTTTACTGGAAAATCTTTAAGTTTAAAGAGTTAATGATAGAACCTAAGATAGAGGTGTTGTAGAATGGTGAAGGTTTTCAATTACGTTAAACAATCTATACCTTATTTAATCTTGGTAGCGGTAACGATGCCCATAGTGCTTATGTATGCGATGCTTTTCATGGGCTCGGTCAGTAGGTCTCTCTACGGCTTAGTGCCGACGGAGATTAAGTTCGAGAATTGGCAGTTCTTGTTAACGGGTTATATTCAAGCGCCGGGAACAGGAACTGTGGAGGCGGGTAGATACCCAAACATATATCTCGTGACATTTAACACCTTCCTTTTAGCTATCTCTGTTGGAGTTCTGGAGGTACTAATGACTTCGCTGGCGGGATACGCAATTTCGCGTTATAAATTCAAGGGCAGAAATACCTTCTTAACCCTAACGCTGATACTTCACGGATTCCCGAGCATTACGTTACTCATAGCCATATTCTACATTTTAAGAGTAACGGGGCTTTTCGACACGCTACTAGGCGTAATACTAGTAAAGACGGCGCTGGAACTTCCTTTGGGCATATGGATAATGAAGGGGTTCTTCGACGGTATACCATGGGACGTTGAGATGAGCGCGCTAGTAGATGGCTGTACTAGGCTTCAGGCTTGGTGGAAGGTAATAATGCCGAACGTAAAGCCGGGCATAAGCTCGGTCATGATCTTCGCCTTCCTCTCCGGCTGGTCGGAGTTCATGTTTATACTAGTATTCATAGTAACTAGAGGATACTGGACTCTTTCAAGGCTGGTTCAAGCGATGATCGGCGAGTGGAGATTTGTAGACTATGGAATGCTAGCGGCAGTGTCGATATACTATATGATACCGGTGGTCATATTCTTCTTGTTCTTCCAGAAGTACCTACTGAGGATCACCATAGCCAGCAAGGGTGTAGTTTAAAATACCTATTTTTTAGTATTTACGCATATGTTTAAGAAGTCAATGGTAGTCGCGCCTCCATCCGCCGAGTTTGAAGCAGTAGTGCGCGAACCTCTTGAAGAAGCCTTGAAAGTTCTCCACGAGCTGGGCTTTGAAGGAGTAGAGCTCTCAATCCTAAATCCTACTCGCCTAAATTTAAAAGAGTTAGAAGGCGTATTAGAGGAGTACGGCTTAGAAGTACCCGCTTTAAGCACAGGATTAAATTATATACACTACGGCTTTAGCCTTTCCAGCCCAAGTTTAGAAAAGAGAAAAGCCGCAGTCTCTCGATTGAAGGAATTCGTGGATTTAGGCGAGGTTTTAGGAGCGGGCGTTATAGTGGGATTGATGAGAGGTAGATTGGAGAAAGAGATTAGCAAAGATGAGGCTTACAGGCGCATGGTTGAAGGATTGAGAGAGGTTTGTAGCTATGCTGAGGGTAGGGGAGTTACAATTTTCTTTGAACCATTAAATAGATATGAAACACAGCTCGTTAATACGGTAGATGAGGCTATAGAACTGTGGGAAAAAGTGGGCACTAGTGCACTCTATCTGCTCTTAGATACTTTCCACATGAATATAGAAGAACCGGTAATCGAAGATTCTATAATAAAGGCTCGCGGATTAATAGGGCATATCCACGTGGCTGATAGCAATAGATATGCTCCCGGCATGGGCCATATAGACTTTAAATCAATATTAGACGCCTTAAGGAAAGCGGATTATCAGGGATATCTCTCAGCTGAGATAATAATCAAACCGGATTTCAGAACTGCCGCTAAAACTACTTTAGAAACTTTAAAAAAGGCAGAAAAAGAGGTTTTTAAATCATCTTAACTTTTTCTAAAGGCCTAACCTTTAATACTTCTTTATTGACTAGCGCTGGCGGCATTTCGCCTTTTAAAACTGCTACTAAGTTATTTGCTGCTAACTCGGCCATTCTTTGTCTAGCTTCTATAGTAGCGCTGGCGATATGAGGGGCTAGGATCACATTATCCAATTTAGTTAATGGGTGATCGGGCGGTAATGGTTCTTGTTCAAAAACGTCGAGAGCGGCGCCAGCTATCCATCCCTCTTTCAACGCTTTAACTAGTGCATCAGTGTCCACTACGGCGCCTCTAGCCGTGTTTATTAGATAGGCGGTTGGTTTCATGAGTTTTAGCTCTTTTTCGCCTATCATGTGGTAAGTTTCCTTAAGCAAGGGGACGTGTAGACTTACGAAGTCTGAGGTTTTCAATAGGGTTTCCAGGTCGACGTATTCTACGCCTAGTTCTTTTTCGGCTTTCTCGTTCCTGTATACGTCGTAGTATATGACCTTCATTTCGAAGCCTTTAACTTTCTTAGCTACGGCTCTGCCTATCCTACCTAATCCGATAATGCCCAGGGTTTTTCCTTTAAGCTCTGGTCCAGTTAGGAAGTATGGGTTCCAAGGTTTATCCCATTTACCGTTTTTAACTACGGCGTCGGCTTCTACTATCCTCCTAGTGATGGCTAGTAGAAGTCCTACAGTGAATTCGGCAACTGCATCAGTTAATACTCCTGGTGTGTGGGTTACGTAGATTCCTCGTTTAGTAGCGGCGTCTATGTCTATGTGGTCGAAGCCAACACTATAAGTGCTTATAACCTTCAGGTTGGGAGCGGCGTCCATAACTTCGGCGTCGATTTTATCTGTCAGAAGGCATAATAAGCCATCTTTATCTTTTACTTTTTCTATGAGTTCTTCGCGGCTGGGGGGCCACTCCTTCGACTCGTGCAGTTCTATATCGACGTATTTTCTTAGAATCTCTAAGCCGGGTTCGGGTATAATACGGGTTACGTATACTTTCGGCTTTGGCATAATACCACCTGCAAATACTAGAAAATCTCCAGCCTATAAAAATAATTTCCGACCCTCTTTCGTAATTTTTATAAGCCCTGTAAACGCAATCGAATACGGGTGATTTATGTGAGAGGAGCCGTTGTTTATGCGGAATTTGCTCCTAAACCCGATTATGAAATCACCGAAGCCGAATTAAAAACGCATAAGGTTATCGAAGGGGCGAAAGTTTGGAAAAACCCGAGGCTTGTGCTGGAGGAGAGGCCCAAGCCTAAAGTAGGGCCCAAAGATGTCTTGATAAGAGTAAAGGCTTGTGGTATATGCGGCTCGGACGTACACTTCTTAGAGACGAGCGAGGATGGTTACATAATTTATCCAGGCTTAACGAGGTTCCCCGTGATTATAGGCCACGAGTTCTCGGGCGTAGTAGAGGAGGTTGGTTCACAGGTCAAATGGGTAAAACCGGGCGATATGGTTACGAGTGAGGAGATGTTATGGTGCGGCGAGTGTACCCCGTGTAGAATGGGCTACGTGAACCATTGTATACTTCTGAACGATCCATCGGATTTAGTCTACGGCGAGATAGGCTTTACCAGAGACGGCGCTATGGCCGACTACATAGTGGTAAACGAGAAATATCTATGGAAGATAGACGCTCTTTTAAATGTCTATAAAACCGAAGATAAGGCCTTCGAAGCAGGCAGCCTTGTAGAGCCGACGTGCGTGGCTTATCACGCTATTTTCACAAGAGCTGGAGGGTTCAAACCCGGCAGTTATATAGTCGTATGGGGCGCTGGACCCATAGGATTAGCGGCTATAGGACTGGCTAAAGCAGCTGGGGCTGGCAAGATAATATCCTTCGAGATAAGTCCGCAGAGAATGGAATTGGCGAAGAATATGGGGGCAGACTACGTCTTTAACCCAGTAGAGCTTGAGAAAAACGGTATACAGCCCTACGAGAAGATATTAGAAGTAACGGGTGGAGATGGGGCGGATATGCACGTTGAAGCAGCTGGAGCTCCTGAGAAAACTCTACCACAAATGCAGAAGAGCTTAGCCATAGGAGGTAAGATCGCTTGGATAGGGAGAGCGCCGAGTGAAGTCCCAATATATCTGGAAATCTTCCAGGTGAGGAGAGCGCAAATATTCGGAAGCCAGGGGCATAGTGGTTGGGGCAATTTCAGAAACGTGATTAGGTTAATGGCTGCGGGGAGGATAGATATGACCAAGATAATTACAAGCAGGTTCAGCCTCGATGAGGTTGAGAAAGCCTTCGAGAGAGCTCATAAGAGAATCGATGGTAAAATCACTATTAAACCTTAAAACGATATCCTTTTATTCCCCTTTATAATCTCTAACCATGGTGGGATGTATGTCTAACTATCAATCTCGATTTTCGATACCAATACTTAATAAATTCGGAGAGAAGATGTACCTGGATCAAATGACTGTTGAAGAAATCAAGGAGAGAATTAAAAAATGCGATATAATCTTCGTGCCCTGTGGTTCTGTGGAGAATCATGGACTTGCAGCCCCCGTGGGAGAAGATACGCTGATAGGAACTTACATCGTAGAGCGTATAGCCTATGAAACAGGGGTCACGGTAGCCCCGCCGATATTTTACGGCTCTCACCCATCTCATCATTATGGAATGCCAGGGACTATTCCAGTGAAGAAAGAGGCCTACATCGATTATATCGTAAGTGTAGTTAAGTGGCTAAGCCACACGGGTTTCAAAAAGATAATACTCTTTAATTCCCACGGACAAGAGTACGTATTGCCAATAGTTAAAGATAAGGCTATAATCGAAGAAGGAGTCCACGCCTTAATAATGGTTACCAGTTGGTGGGCGTGGGTTAGAGACGTCATAGTGGCTGGGAGAGAGCTTAAACCCGGAGTAAAGCTAGAGACCCCTTTCGTCCACGCGGATGAACTAGAGACTAGTGTGACGTGGTATGTTGCTGAGAAGTTAATGCGCTTAGATAGACTGAAAGATGCTGATGCCGAGAAAATGGTTGGCTTGATACCTGATAAATGGGTCGATAAAGCTGGAAATGTGTATGGGAGGCCTTTCTCGTGGTTTGATGTGAGCCACTATATGGAGATACACCACTACCCCAAGGGTAGCGTAGGTTATCCGAGTAAAGCTAGTAAAGAGAAGGGAGAGGTTATAGTAGAAGAGGCTATAAAAAGAATAATCGAGTTCGTGGAGTGGCTTAAAAAGGAATACCCTCCGGGTAAAGTACCCAAAGTTTGGCCAGAGCCCGGAGATTTTAAATTTTAATTTTTCCCGAATTATTAGAC
>JALURF010000181.1 GCA_027017165.1 Thermofilaceae archaeon | reverse complement strand
GGTCTAGGATACACAACGATAAATTCCATCCTTAGAGATGCGGAGGTAGATACAATTGAAATAGACGAAAACATACTAAAGATCGCAGAATATAACCCGTGGTCGAGAAAACTTCTCCATGCAAACATAATATTGGGAGATGCCTATGAAGTTCTCGATTATCTGGAAGAAGAATATTATGATAGAGTTATACATGATCCCCCAAGATTTTCCCTAGCAGGGAAGTTATATAGCCACGAATTTTATACCAAGATGTATAGAGTTCTCAAGAAGGGTGGTAAACTTTTCCACTATACAGGAGCTCCTAAAAGGCATAGAGGCATAGATATTCAAAAGGGTGTGGCTCAAAGATTAAGGGAGGCTGGTTTTATTATCGAGGAGATAATTAAAGGATACGGTATAGTTGCAAGAAAAACTAAGACTTAAGCTCTCAGAGGTTTAGAGGTAATTTCGACCATAAATACTTTCTTCCAATAACTACTTTCTTCTAACCTTATACCTATATTCCCTATAACACCGGGTTGGAAGGAAGCTAATATAGCATATTTAACAATATTACCTTTCACATAAAATCTACAGAGAACTGGTATATTTCCTCTGGACTTCCTGCTTTCTTTCATTAGGACATTCCTTTTGTAATAACATAGATAATCATAGACTTCTAGCTCTTCAATAGATAAACCATAATCGTGTACTATATCGTCTAAATATCTAAAATATTTCTTATATCTTGAACGCGAATTATTCCTAGCCAAAGATAACCCTATTGTAAAGAGATCTATAAGGGATAAATCAAGGTCTCTATTTACACGAAAAATTGAAGCAGCTTTAAGCGTTCTCGAAATTCTCACTTAATCACCACACTACTTTCACAAGCCATAATAATTAAACCTATCTCCAATAAACAACATAAAACAAAAAAACCTGTATAACTTAAATACACGAGGAGGGCCCGTAGCTCAGAGGAAGAGCACCGCCCTGACGCGGCGGGGGTCCCGGGTTCAAGTCCCGGCGGGCCCACCATTTTACGGGTTTTGTTTGTTTTTTCGTTTTTTGTAAAAGGATGATTTGGTGCTTGGATTGGTGAGTCCACCAATCCTAGTTTATAGTGCTATAACAGAAACCATGTATTTGAGGCGTATCCATAGATAAATAGTACATTATTTTAATCTTCACGGAGTTGCGAAAAACAAATAACTTACTCTAAACAAACATATACAACGAAGAATAGATTGCCTGGGCAGAAAACGAGATGATGAGAGAAAAATAATAAAAATAAAAGGAGCGGGGGTGCCCGAGCTAGGTCAAAGGGGGCGGACTGAGAGCTGGATGCCAGTAAGCTCCGCTGGCGCTGGCCTGCCCGGGTTCGAATCCCGGCCCCCGCACCAAAATCTTAATCTCTTTACGTTTATTAGCCTGACTAGGACCACTATGTTTAGAGAGGATTATCGTGGAATACTATAAAATAGTTCAAGCAATGCCTAAAGTTGATCTCCACCGGCATCTTATTGGCTCAGTAAGACCTAAGACACTTCTTGATATCGCACATGAGTATAATATTTCTCTTCCGACCTATGACCTAAGAGAATTAACATCTTTGATCACAGTCAGGAAACCTAAATCTGATTTACGTGCTTTTCTAAAACCGCTAAGGATTATCGCTCGATGTTTTTACGATGAAGATGCTATAGCTAAAATAACATATGGGGTCATAGAGGATGCCTTTAGGGATAATGTGAAATATCTTGAGCTGATAATAGGCTCGGCTTTCATTGCATTAACTCATAAGCTCTCCTTAGATGAGGTATATAAAGGAGTCATCAAAGGTGTTAGAAAAGCTCAGGAAATTTTTCCAGTAAAAGTCGGCTTAATTGACGGCCCTATGTTTAGATGGAGGGAGCATAGAGCTCATTCACCAGAGGAAGTTTTGCAGGCTTCAATAGATTACAAAGACAATGGGCTCATCGGTTTTGGTCTTTGCTCTGAATCAAAGGATGGAATTCCATTTTCAAGATGGAGTAGCGACCTTAGAGAAGAGTATATTCGGCTTTCTAAAAGAGCAAGAGATGCTGGTTTACATATTACAGTGCATGCTGGTGAAGCCTCAGGGGCAGAGAGTATCAGAGATGCGATAAAATATCTAAATGCAGAGCGTATCGGGCATGGAGTGAAGACTTCAGAAGATCCTAAGGTGCTGGAACTTATTATTCAAAAGAATATTTCACTCGAAATTTGTTTAACAAGTAACATTCTCAGCGGAGTTGTTCCGAATATAAAGAAGCACCCATTCAAAGTATTGTATGACTCAGGTGTAAAAGTGACACTTAATACAGATGATCCGTCTCTCTGTCGGGTAACCCTAACAGATGAATATTTAAAGATAATAGAAATGTTCAGTCTACACTTATCAGATGTTAAGAGTATTGTATTTAATGGAGTGAGCTCTGCTTTTCTATCAATAAAGGAGAAAGAAAAGTTAACGCAATTGTTTGAGAAAGAATTTGTAAACATCCAAAATAACTAAATGATTAAATTTAATTTTGTTTT
>JALURF010000180.1 GCA_027017165.1 Thermofilaceae archaeon | reverse complement strand
CTATAGTAACACACGACGTTGAATTCGTGGCAACAAGGTTTGAACGCGTAATAGTAATGAGCCGGGGCAAGATAATCGGTGATGGTAGCTTTAGAGAAATACTTTCCAATCCAAAAATTTTAGAAAAAGCTAGATTACTGCCGCCACAAATAGTTAAATGCGCATGGTTACTCTCCGACATGGGAATTCCGAGAAACACCCTGTATCCTGAAGAACTTGTTAGAAAAATAGAAGAGGTTATAAGGCGTTAGATATGAATTACATATTCGAAGGCTTTAAGTTTAAAAAGAAGAATACATTGATACACAGCCTTGACCCTAGGGCTAAGTTCGCATATTTGATAATGTCGTTTGTATCAGCCCTTTTATTCACGGAGCCCATCCCCTTAGTGATAATATTTCTAACATCTCTACCGCTGGTAATTATAGCTAAAGCCCTTAAGGAATGGAGCCGGAGCATGAAGAGTCTTTCCTTCTTTGTGACTTTTATCTTTATACTAAACCTCCTCTCCGTGACTGAAAATAGGCTAAATTACGCGTTCTCAATGGTATTCAGGTTCTTGGCTTTAACATCGGCTTTTTCAGTCTTTTTCTTAACCACTACACCGGATGACTTTATGTCGGCGCTAGAGAAAATGGGATTACCTAAGGAGTATACGCTAATGTTCACTATGTCAATGCGTTTCGTCCCTACGCTGGCGAGAGATTTACGAATTATAGTCGACGCTCAAAAATCTCGTGGACTTGAGCTTGAAAAGGGTAGCTTAATCAAAAAAGTGAAAAACTACGTGCCAATACTAATACCCTTAATAATATACGAGATTAGGAGGAGTATAATGATAGCAGAGGCATTAGAGGCTAGGGCTTTCGGCGCCTTGAAAAGAACAACCTCCTATACGGAATTAAAGATGGGAATAAAGGATTATATATTCATATTTATTGTCGTGTTCTTTTTCGGAATGCTCATATTTCTTAAAATTTTCGGATTTTTGCCAGAATGGATGATGATTAAACTGCCTGAGATAATATAGTTTAGCCTTGTCGCCCTCTACTTTTTAAAACTGCAAGCCATGGATTGCCTTGGACGAATGAAGGAATGCTGGATTCGATATAGCTGTTATCGCTGTTCTCATTTTTAACCCTAGGCAGCGGCGCTTTAACACTTAATTCCGAGAAGGCTAGAGCTAGCCGATCGATACTTTCAGCTAGTTTTCCAATGCTCTTCTCTAATCTCTCCAATTGTTCAATTACACCTTCAACATCTACTTGAGAAAAGCCGGTTACCGGTTGAGGTCCGATTATATCAGCTAGAGTTTCTCTAACAACTTTTCGTATTTCTTCAAGAAGCAGTTCTCGATCCGGCGATTCCGTAGGATGTCTAAACTCTACCGCGGAAATTTGAGCTCGTTTAGACCTCTTCTCGACTCCTCTCTTTAACTCATTTAGTTCAATGCCCAAGGCTTTTAAATTAAGTCTATACTTGTAGGTAGCCTTGTAGACGGTTCTAGGGGCTACTCCTAGAAAATTAGCTATTTCTTTTGCTGTACCACCACGTTTAAAGAAAACCGATATTATTCGTCTCTCTGTTTCAGTTAAACGTACCTTGGGGCCGTCGAGAGCTTCGGGAACTGGTACGTCCATGAAGACACCTAGCAACGAGTTCAAAAGAATACGTCGATTAGAGGTATAAAACTTTATGCTGAGGACAAAGTCTTGATGTATTCTTTAACCTCTTTAAAGCTCTTGGCTTTGAAGTCTTCCAACCCTATACTTTCGTTTCTAAAGCCGATATACTGAACCGCTCTTAAACCTACCTTCTTGGCACCATAGATATCGCAGAATTCATCCCCTATCATAAGGCTTCTTTCAGCCTTGACTTTTAAACGACGTAAAGCGTACATGAAGATTTTCTTATGGGGCTTTCTGAAGCCTATCTCATCGGACAAAGCGATAGCTTTGAAATATTTTCTAAGACCTATTCTTTTTAAAACTCTCCTAGTAGCTCGACCATACATAGTATTAGACACAAGCCCTAAAAGCAAACCTCTCTCATGAATCCATTTAACAAACTCTATTAGGTCAGGCGCTGGCTTTGTAAATAGGTAATACGGCCTCATATACGCAGAAGATAACTTCTTTAATAAATCTCCATTAGTTTCTATGCCGAGTTTTTCCGCGAAGATCACCATCTCTCCTAAAACTGTAACCTCACGAGAAGTTAATTTTCTGATTTTATCAGATATTTCTCTAGCTTTTAAAAGCTCTTTATAAATTCTATTGAATCCATGCTCATATCCGTGTCTTATTAGAACATTTCTCAAGTATTTCGCTCTCCTCCTAAAATACTCTTCAATGGAAATATTGGGATATACCATGGTGCCCCAGAAATCGAGTAAGACCGCCTCTATTTTCATCCGCTCACTCTGGAAGTACTTTTCCGGGATTTAAGATGTTATTAGGGTCAAATATTCTCTTTATTGCCTTCATTAGATCGATTTCCTTATCGCTAAGACAGAGATGTAAGTATTCCCTTCTGATAACCCCCACGCCGT
>JALURF010000179.1 GCA_027017165.1 Thermofilaceae archaeon | reverse complement strand
TTAGTATATAACACTGAAAGGTGAAAGAATGTCTTCAGGTATAACTAAAACAGTCGCTATCCTCCTAATTCTAGTCGTCGTCTTCGGCCTACTAGCGGCTTACTTCGCTTTAAACCCAAGAATAGTAGAAGTCGAAAAACCTGTAGAAAAACCCGTGGAGAAAATATTCATACGATTCGCCGGATGGAGTGCTGGAGAAACCGAGATGAAGAACTACGAGAAAATGATAAGCAAATTCGAGCAGAAATACCCAACTATAGACATCAAATATGAAGTTATAACCCAGATGTTTCACGAAAACATATTAGCCAGCTACGGCGCCGGAGTAGCTCCCGACATATTCTACGTAGATACGAGCTGGGCGCCCACTTTCATAGAGAAGGGCGCCCTATACCCGGTCTCCGATATAGCATCTCAGGAATTTATAAACCAGTTCTACGATTTCCTACTCGAGCCGTTCAGAGGTAAAGATGGGAAACTCTACGGACTGCCTAAAGACTGGAGCATGCTCGCCCTCTTCTGGAATAAGAAACTATTCGCCCAGGCTGGTTTAGAAGGACCCCCGGACACTTGGGATCAACTCCTCGAATACGCCCAGATAATAGCCGATAAAACCGGCAAACCCGGACTCGCCATATACCTAGGAGGCTTTAACAGGTACGTCCCCGTAGCTCTAAGTTATGGAGCTCCCAAGCCATGGTTTGAAAAACCCGGGGATGAAGCTTGGTTCGACAGACCCGAAGTTAAGGAGACATTGCTCTGGTACATTAACCTGTATAGAGAAGGAAAGATAGCTAGAGAAAAAGCCGGCAAGACCCCCTACGTGGTACAGCCAGCCGACGTCGGCGCTGGCTGGCTAGGCGACGCCTTCGGAAAACAAGAAGTAGCCATGGTTATCAGCGGAAACTGGATGATACCATTCCTAGCTGATCAATTCCCCGACTTCAAGTTTGGCGAAGACTGGGATATAGCCCCCGTACCTAAAGGACCCAAGGGAAGGGCCACGATGGCCTATACTGTGGCTCTAGGCATAAACGCTAAAACCGAGCACCCAGAGGAAGCTTGGAAATTCGTCGAATTCATACTCGGCAGAGATGGACAACACGAGCTAGTAGTCAAAATGGGCCACACTCTACCCTCCATTAAAGGGCTAGAGGAAAGCCCTGACATGTGGCCACAGCACAAGAAAACGCTAGGCTTCAAATACGACCAAGTACTAGTATTCCTGTGGGGCCCGAAGAGCGGAGAACTGGAAGGCAAGATAAGCGATGTCATGGCAGCCGCTATGCGCGGCGAGCTAGAGCTAGACGAAGTAATACCAACAATCAAAGAAGCTGTCCGGGAAGTTCTGGGAGGATAGCCCGTAAGGGTGAGCTCTTGCTTAAATTCAAGTTTTTTTCCTCTTTTACTGAAAAAGCCTCAGTTAGAGAGGCTCTAGGCGCTCTTTTTCTAATCTCGGTCGCAGTCGCGTTTAATCTTATATTCGGATATTTCTCAGCCTTCTTCGCGGTTTACCTAAGTTTTTTCGAATGGGATTATATAGGCCCTATGAAATTCGCCGGTTTAAAAAATTACGAAATAATGCTTAACGATTTGCTCAGGGGGATAGGAGGGGCATCATATCTCATAACCCCCTTCTATACCGGTCTTAAAAATATACTCATCTACACAGCAATAGTGGTTCCTATCCAAACATTCCTAGCCTTAGCCTTGGCGGCTCTCGCAAACCAGAAGATAAAAGGTATACAATTCTTTAAAGTCAGCTACTTTCTACCAGCCACCACCTGTCCCGTAATAATATCCCTAATATTTATCTGGCTCTTCATGAAAAGAGGCTTTATAAACTACGCTTTAAGCTTCGTAGCCCCCGGCTTCCAACCGGACTGGCTTAACAATAGAAACTACGTACTTCTCGCAATGGCCATAGTGGCAATATGGGGGACTAGCGGACACTTCTTCGTCTCCTTTCTGGCAGCCCTCCAAGCGATACCGAGAGAGATATACGAAGCGGCAATGCTAGACGGCGCCGGCCCTATCAGGAGGTTTTTCTACGTAACCATACCCATGTTAAAGCCAATGATAACCTACGTGGTCGTAATGGGGCTTATAGGGGCGCTACAGATGTTCGACCTCGCCTGGGTAATGGCGGGCTCTGGGGGAGGACCCGGAGGTTCCGGCTACACAATAGCCATGGACATATACAACGAGGCCTTCACAAGGCTTAGACCGGGAGTCGCCGCCGCTAAAAGCCTCTTCCTCTTCGCGATAATATTCACAACTACTTATATCTACCAGAAGAAATACGGAGGTGGAGTCAGGTGAACTTGAAGAGAATACTCTGGATGGCCTTCGTCTACGCCGTCTTACTGGCTTTCGCCTTCGTATACTTAATGCCTTTTCTACGCTCTACCGTAGCGGCGTTTATGAGGTGGGAACAAGCCTCTAAATACCCTCCAGAGTGGATCCCCAACCCCTTCACTATGGAGAACTTCGAAAAACTCTTCAGACTAAAACTCTTCACTAGATGGATTTTAAACTCCGCGGTATACGCCGGGATAATAGTAGCTGGAAACGTAATTTTCACAGCGATGGCCGGCTTCGCCTTCGCCAGACTCGAGTTCCCTGGCAGAGATGGACTATTCTCGGCTCTCCAAGCCTTAATGATGATACCAGGCTTCGTAACTCTAGTCCCTAACTACATCATAATCTACAGGCTCGGATTAGTAGATAATATAATCGGATTAGCGATTTTAGGCATAGTAAACGTCTCAAGCATATTCCTAATGAGACAATACTTCCTCAGCCTCCCCGAAGACATATTCGAAGCAGCTAGACTCGACGGCTGTGGACCAGTAAAATCCTTCTTTTACATAGCCTTCCCCCTCGCCAGACCAGCTATAGGAGCCGTAGCCGTTTATCAATTTCTAGGAGCTTGGAACGCCTTCCTAGGACCACTGGTCTTCCTCAGAAGCCCCGAGAACTTCACCCTACCAGTAGGCTTAAGCTTCGCCTTTCAGAGAGCCATGTGGGTGGAGTACACCCCAATTATAGCCGGTAGTTTGATAGCCTCTATGCCCACTATAGCCCTCTTTGTAGCTCTTAATAAATACCTTATCAGAGGTATAGTAATTACGGGAGGTAAAGGGTGACCATATGGCTAAGGTAGTTTTAAAACACGTAACTAAGAAGTTTGGAAGAGTAGTAGCCGTAGACGATTTAAGCCTTGAAGTCAGGGATAAGGAATTCGTAGTCCTGCTCGGGCCGAGTGGCTGTGGGAAATCTACGACGTTAAGGCTTATAGCCGGGCTTGAAAAACCAGATTCCGGCGAAATATGGATAGGAGACAGACTGGTAAACGAGGTCGACCCCACTAAGAGAAACGTCGCCATGGTTTTCCAAAGCTACGCCCTCTACCCCCACATGACCGTTTACGGCAATATAGAATTCCCGCTTAAAATGTTCGGAGTGCCTAAAGAAGAGAGGAAGAGAAAAGTCTTAGAAGTAGCCGAGTTCTTGGGCATCAGCGAGTTGCTCGACAGAAAGCCGAGCCAGTTGAGCGGAGGACAACAGCAGAGAGTAGCACTGGCTAGAGCCCTAGTGAGAGAACCCCAAGTATTCCTAATGGACGAACCGCTGAGCAATCTAGACGCTAAGCTCAGAGTGAAGATGAGGTTCGAGCTCAAGAAACTACAGAGACAGTTGGGCATCACGACAATCTACGTAACCCACGACCAAGTTGAGGCGATGACTATGGCTGATAGAATCGCGGTTTTAAACGCGGGCAGGCTGCAGCAGTACGGAACGCCTGAGCAGATATTCTACGAGCCAGCCAATATGTTCGTAGCCGGCTTTGTGGGCAGTCCTCCCATGAATTTCGTCGAGGGGAGCGTTGTAGCCGGAGAACAGGTGGTATTCGATGCTGGAGCTTTTAAACTGAAAATACCGGAAATCTACGGAAAACTATCCGGCAAAAGCCTAGTCCTAGGCTTTAGACCTCAGCACGCCGTAGTTTCAGCCGCGCCGCGCGAAGACCTAGTCGAAGCCCAGATTATAGGCTTTGAAAAACTAGGAGTTGAATCCTACGTACACGTCGCCTGCGGAGAAGCCGAGCTAGTCCTTAAAGTGCCTGAAGACGCTATTTTCAAGGAAAAAGTTTATTGGAAACCATTCGAAGATAAAATGTTCTTTTTCGACCCCTCGACTGGAGCTAGAGTAGAGGTGTAGCCTCTGAAAGAACTAAGGGATAAGCTAGCCGCCGCGGAGAAAAAACAGTTGAGAAAGCCCAGGATCGAAGACCCTGGATGGAAGCGCATCCCGATTCCTCCATCACGTATTAAAATCGTCAATTACACTAGAGAGAAGCCCCTAGTGGCTTTTAACCCGGGAGCACTATTTAAAAAGGGGAAACTAGAGATTTTCCCTCGTCTAATATTCGACTACCATCTATACGTTTCAAGTATTGGCCGATTCGAAGTAAATCTAGATAATATAAATAATGAGAGAGAGTTCGAAACTGAGATAATCTTAGCCCCGGAGAAGTTGTGGGAGTTTAGAGGGTGTGAAGACCCAAGGATAATCGAGATAAAAGATGGCTACGCGATCCTATACACCGGTTTTGGATATCAAGTACGAGGAAACAGTTTTAAACCAGTGGTAGTGCAGGGATTTGCTCTTTTAAACAGCGAGTTTAAACCTACTAGGAAGGGCTTCATCAGAATACTAGGCCGGGACGAGACCTATATCTCGCCCTTAAAAGATAGCGCTTTTATAGAATACGGCAGACGCTCCCCCTTCCTTACTAGGCCCGAAGTAGGCGGAGTCTCAGCCGGGTGGTGGGGAGTTTTAAACCTCGAAGATTTAACTATCGACGCTGAGAATATGAAACCCATATTCTTCCCCGAGAAATGGGAGTTAAAAGTAGGATGGAGCACTAACACCGTAAAAATAGGCTTTAACGAATACCTCGTAGGCTGGCACGCCATACATAGAGAGACGAACGCTTATCTAAACGGTTTTTGCCTAATCTCGGACGACGGAAGACTGCTAGCCGTCAGCGACTACCTCTTGGCGCCGAAACTCCTATGGGAAAAATATGGAGATAGACCCCACGTAATATTCGGAAACGGGCTCGTCCTAGTGAAGGATACCCTGTACTGGGTGGGCGGAGTCAGCGACTACGCTATAGGAATATACTCTATCGAATTAGATAAAATCTTGGAAAAACTGAAGTGGATCGAGGATTAGCTTTAACCCGCGGCAAGGCTAAAATCCTCTAATCTATTTTAAAAGTTAGATGTTCGTCATAGGACCCAGCCCCTATATAAGCTCTCTATGCTACTCAGTCTTAAAAATAGAACCATACGATTTCTGTAGCCTAAACTGCGCCTACTGTTACGCGAACTGGTATTCAAGGAAAACCCGTAGAGTCATAGGAGAGTTTGAGAAAATAGCTAAAAAACTTACAAAGAGAGGTTTAAAAACTATACCCTTCAGGCTCTCCACTCTCACCGAGCCCTTCCAACCCATAGAGCGGGAGAGAAGGCTAAGCTTGAAAATTCTAAAAATCGCCTATAAATACTCAATACCCTTAATAATCAATACAAAATCCACAACCGTTATAGAGGACCCTTGGAAAAGCGAAATATTAAAACTACACGATAAATCCCTGGTAATCCTACAGATAACCTTGATAACTCATAGAGAGGAATTAGCTAAAAAACTAGAATCCAGAGCCCCGCCACCTTGGGAAAGACTGGAAATATGCGAATACTTTTCAAGTCAGGGAGTCCCCGTAATTGTACGCTTACAACCCTTAATCCCAGGACTTTTCACAGAAAAAGAGGAAATCGAGGAATACTTCTCCTTATTGAGGATGGTTGGAGTTAAACAGGTAATAATCGAAGCTCTAAGGTGTAGACGAGAAGACTTAAAAGCGCTGAGCAGACTTGTTCAAAGCCCGGTGTACGAGAACGGAAAATTCTGGATATCTTATTCTCCCAGAAAGCCAGAAATCGACGTTGTTAAGCCTACTCGAGAATGGGTATACAAGAAACTCAAAGAGTTGAAAAAAGCGGCTGTGAAAGCAGGTATAGGCTTCGCGACGTGCAAAGAAGGATTATTCAACCTACATACAGTCCCCAATTGTTGTGGAATACACTACCTAGAAGACTACAGACTGAGACCTACACTTTACGAATTCTGGAAATACGGGGGATTAAATTCCGGAAAAGGCTTAAACTTCCTAGAAAATGAGAAATACATCTACGGAGAAATGCTAAACAAATACCCGCGAAAAATAAGAAAAGGCTTAAAAACCCACGAAAAAATACTACTAGAAATCTTATCAGAACCAGAAATACTCACAAAAATAATCCTGAAATAGAATATAGCCTTTACTCGTATGTGCGTTTATAAAATTTTAAGCCAAAGCGTTTTAATCTCTCAAAATGTTTGATATTGCCCGTGTAGAGATATAGATCATAAACTATAGCCGTAGCTCCTATCAATAAATCTCTATCATCTATAATCTGACCCTTTTTCCTAAGCTTTCTCCAAATCTCTGTAGCCTTAACTATAACTTTATTATTTAAATCGATAATCCCTGCCACCTCCTCTAGCAAGCTCTTTGCTTTAAGAAAATCAGTTCTACCTCTAATAAACTCATAAACAGTAATTATCGAGATATAGCAGTCTTCAAGCGGTAATTCTTCAACACCCTTCTCTATATCGATGAGTTTATCAGTATCGATAAGTATTCCTGGCATATCGCTCACTTAAGTTCAAGTTTAAGTCTAGTCTCTGAATAGGATAAATCTCTTTTGTTTGCTGTTTTACGAAGCTCATCTAAAGCTTTTCTTGCCTTAGCCTTTCTATATTCTAGTGCAAGCTCTCTGAGAAACTCATCCCAAGTCCTCCCCCTACGCAACGAATCTAAAAGTCTCTTAGTCTCACGGCTAACAGTAATAGTAGTCGACATACCACACTTATATATTTTCAACTGCTTAATTAACTTATAGAATTATATAATTTTCAATTGAACCAAGAATTATTTATTTGGTACACCAATAATTCTAGAAGTGTGATAATTAACTAGAAATAATTCATAGTAAGATGAGAAGCGATAACTTCTAAATATCCCATATTAAGGTACTACATTAAAAATAGTTCAAGAGGCTTCAACTCACCAGTAATAGGATCAACCTGCAGCCCCAACTCCTCTAAAGTGACGACTCCTAGCAAATATTCATCCCCAAAAACTACAAGCGTATGAGTATTACAAACCTTCAATCTCAATCCCTACAATACCTACATCTCTTTCGACAATTCTACCATCAGCCAACTTAAACCTCCTCTCTCCGATAGGCTCAACTCCCAAGTTTTCAAGCCTAGACTTGGGCAAAAAAGTGTAAATAGCTCCTATACCAGCTAATAACTCAGCTCTAAGCTTCTTCTCAGAACCACTTAAAAACCGGGCTTTAAGCTACAACTTTAATTTCTAATACCAAGCCGAGCCGTCTAGAATATTTAAAATTGAATAGCGAACCCTCATTTGTAATAACATTAATAATAAATAGCTAGATATAATAAATTATCCTATGCTCCAGGAAATTTATGAACAATTATACGAAAAATATAAGAAAGAAGGAAAACCCCAGATCTGGATATCCCCAGATAAACTCTACGGACTAATACTCATACCCGGGCGAGAATCCCCTGATAAAGTCGCACTAGAGGCTCTCGTCAGCATAAAGATAAAAGGCCAGTACACTTTTCCACGCTACATAGACCCCGAGAGATACGGCATCAAAGGAAAAATTCGAGAAGCAGTTGAAAAAGGAGAAATATCTCTAGGAGCACTAGTAAACTACGACCCTATAATACCGATACTACACCAGAAAATAAAACAGCAAGGCTGCGAATTAGCACATAAAGAAGAATACGAAAAAGAACTCGAAGAAGAATTCACAGAAGAAGAAATACTATACGATTTCTACCTCCAAGGCACATATGAAGAAGAACTATCAATCACATACAAATGCGGCGACCTCGAATTCACAATAGCCCTCCCAGTAGTAGGAGACTTACTCCTACAAGGAAAAACCCCCGAAGAAACCGCCCAATACTTCATAGAAAAAATCCAACAACTAAAACAATTATAATCAACACTAAAGCTATAGA
>JALURF010000178.1 GCA_027017165.1 Thermofilaceae archaeon | reverse complement strand
GTTTAAAAGCTTCAAGACCGACTAGATATGAGGATAATATTTGTAAATATAAATACAAATTATCCTTTCTCTACAGAAGAAAGAGATTTCTTAAATCGCTTGGGGTATTTTGGTAGGTGATGGGTGAATTAGCGCCATCTTTATAATAGTATCTTTCACACAGTATCTTGAGGTGATAAATGGTGTCCCCGCTATGGAAACTTAGATTGGCAATGCTAGGAACGCTAGCAGTAGTTATAGGGGTAACGACGCTGATAGTAGGAGGGCTAGCGATGTATTTCGGCTTCGGTCTCACAGTTACAGCGCTCCTAATAGTGCTGGTTAACCTGGCTCAGTGGCTTTTCGCGCCTTATATAATTGATGCATTTTATGGAATTTCTGAAGCCGATCCCTATAGACATAGAGAGCTCTATGAAATAGTAGAAGATCTCTCTTCTAAGAGCGGGATAAAAGCGCCTAAGTTGATGATATCAAGCCTCCCTATACCCAACGCTTTTGCCTACGGTTCTCCGCTAACTGGCAATAGAATAGCCGTAACAGAAGGATTACTAAGAGTCCTAAAGAGGGATGAAGTAGCCGCTGTTATAGGACACGAAATCGGACATTTAAAGCATAGAGACGTTCAGTTGATGATGTTTGCCTCTCTCCTACCCGCGCTACTGCTCTACCTGGGTTACGTCTTCTCCTACTCTAGGAGCAGAGAGAATAGAGGATTATTGGGTTTAGGATTGATAGCCCTAGGCTATATACTTCAACTCTTTGTACTCGGCTTAAGTAGACTGAGGGAATACTACGCGGATGCCCACAGCGCGATGATACTCGAAGATGGCGCTAGTAAACTTCAGAAAGCGCTAGCTAAAATAGCCGTAGTCACCGGCAGCTTGGCCATTAGAGGGTTAAACGTGAGCCAGTACTCTCAATTCAGAACATTATTCATATATGATCCGACATCTTCGATCAGAGACCTAGAGTTATTATCGGATGCCGAGCGTTTGGTAGAGAAGCTTAAATCCAGCGAAGTCGGCTTTTTCGAAGCACTTGTGGAAATCTTCTCGACCCACCCGAACGTAGTTAAGAGGATAAAGGCGCTGGAAGCTTTTAAATAGCCGCCGAGAAACTTATATCTCTGTTTTTTAAACATATTGTATGTCTCGCTTCGAAGTAGGCGAGATAGCGTCTTTTCTCTCACAACTCATACAAGTAGATACTTCGAACCCTCCAGGAAACGAGCTTGAAGCAGCGAAACTCGTGGCCGAGAAGCTCTCTGAACTAGGGATAGAGAGTCAAGTTTTCGAAAGCGAGAAGAATAGAGGAAATGTAGTCGCGAAAATTGAAAGCAGTGAGTCAGGACCCACGCTACTACTTCTCTCACACTTAGACGTAGTGCCGGCTAAGCCTCGGGAGTGGAAATACGACCCGTTTTCCGGCTTGATTAAAGATGGTTTTGTCTGGGGTAGAGGAGCTCTCGACTGTAAAGGAATGGTGGCTATAGAGCTTTTCGCTTTTGCAGAGATAGTGTCTAAAGGAGAATTTAAGGGAACTCTTATTTTCGCGGCGACCGCTGATGAGGAGAAAGGAGGTAGGAAGGGCGTTGGATGGCTAATAGAAAATAAGCCTAATTTGATAAAGGCGGATTATGTACTGAACGAAGGCGGAGGCTTTGAGTTTCAAACTTCTAAAGGCTCTTTATTTCTAGTTCAGACAGCTGAGAAGGGAGTCTACTGGTTTAAACTCAAGTTCAAAGGTAAGCCAGGCCACGCATCTATGCCCGGCGCCGGGGAAAACGCCGTAGTCAAGGCCGCTAAATGTATAGATAGGATAGCTTCGGCAAAGCCTCCGGTAAAAGCCACTCTCCATACTAAACTTTTCCTCGAAAATCTGCTGGAGATGTATGGAAAGAAGTGGGTTTCCCGTTTTCTACTAAACCCTTACACCGCGGACTACGCTTTAAGCAGGATTCCCGATAAAAGTCACGCGGTATTCATAGAGGCTATGCTAAGAAATACCCTAGCCCCCACCATGGTAAAGGGCGGAGAAAAGGAAAATATCATACCTTCACACTGCGAATTAGTCGTGGACTGCAGGCTCTTGCCGGGCTACAGCGAGAAATGGGTGGAAGATTACCTAAAACGAATACTCAGAGATTTTGATTACGAACTCGAATTCCTACAAAAAGAACCTCCCAGCGAATCCCCTATAGAAACTCCATTATACAAGGCTATTAGAGAGGCTTTACGCGAGTATATCCCTGACGCGAGGACTACACCGTTTATGGTGACGGGAGGTACAGACTCCAGGTATTTTAGGAGAATGTTTAACAGCGTGGCTTACGGCTTCCATCCTATTAGAAGCGACCTCCCGTTCAAAGAAATTCTATCCATGGTTCACGGAGTAAACGAGAGAGTATCTTTGAGAAATCTAGAGTTCGGCTATAAAGTCCTCACCAAAACAATAGAGAAATTCTATCAACTAATCTGACGCTATAAGATATGCGACGAAAAGCTCCGCCGATCTGCCGGAACATTCACAACATATCCCCGGCATCTTCCTTATAGAAACC
>JALURF010000177.1 GCA_027017165.1 Thermofilaceae archaeon | reverse complement strand
GAAAGGATATGGTTGAAGGTTTTAAAAGGCACGATGAGGAAATCGCAGAGCTTAGAGCTGAAATGGCGCAGTTAAGACGGGATATGGTCGAAGGTTTTAGACGACATGATAAAGAAATAGCGGAACTTAGAGCTGAAATAACTCAGCTTCGTAGAGATATGGTTGAAGGCTTTAAGCGTCACGATGAAGAGCTTGTCAAGCTTAGAAGGGATATGGTTGAAGGCTTTAAGCGACATGACGAGGAAATTATGCGACTTCGTAGAGATATGGTTGAAGGTTTTAAAAGGCACGATGCGGAGCTTGTTAAGCTTAGAAAGGATATGGTTGAAGGTTTTAAAAGGCACGATGAGGAAATCGCAGAGCTTAGAGCCGAAATGGTGAAGCTTCGTAGAGATATGCTTGAAGGCTTTAAGCTTCTTGAAGGGCATATCAATGCTTTAGGAACTAGATGGGGTTTATTGAGCGAGGAGGCTTTCCGTGAAGGGCTTAGAGGTGTAGTGGAAAAAGAACTAGGATTTAAAGTAGAAAGGTGGAGTTACTACGATAGCGAAGGAATAGTGTACGGTTATCCGAGCCAGGTAGAAGTTGACGTGGTAGTCCGCGACGAGAAAATACTATTAATTGAAATAACGTCTCACGCTAAAGTCTCCGACGTGTATGAGTTGAAGCGTAAAGCCGTTTTATATGAAAAAGCTACGGGGAGGAAAGTTGATAAACTCATGATAGTAACTCCTTACGCGGATGAGAAAGCTCTTGAAGCAGCTAAAGAACTTAATGTAGAAGTATATACGAAAGTTTAGTTGTAAAAGATTTTTTATGTGTTATTTCCCTATTTAAACAGATACGGTTGAGAATATGGTTGTTTTCTCTCTTAGAAATATCGAGGTTGATGTTATAAAAGGGGATATAACAGAGATTGAAGCCGATGCTATAGTGAACGCGGCTAACTCTTTTTTAAAACATGGAGGAGGCGTAGCTCTAGCCATTGTCAGGAAGGGAGGGTATATCATACAGAAAGAAAGCGACGAATACGTTAAAAAACACGGTATCGTCCCGGAAGGCGGAGTATCTGTAACTGGAGCGGGCAAGCTTAAAGCAAAATACGTGATACACGCAGTCGGTCCCGTGTATGGTGACCCGGAAGGAGATAGAAAGCTTTACTCTGCTTTTAAATCGGCTTTACTAAAAGCTGAAGAATTAGGATTGGAATCGGTAGCACTGCCCGCTATTTCTACGGGCGTGTTCGGCTATCCATATGATAGATGCGCGGAAATACTCGTTAACGCTTTGAAAGACTTCGATTCGATAGCGAGAAATGTTAAGAAGGTTTTCGTTGTTCTATACCTTGAAAAAGCCTATGAAGTGTTTATGAAAGTATTTAACAGATGTTTAGGGAAGTTTAGAGTGGAGGATAGCAGTTAAATAATCGACAGTAAATTTAGTTCTATCATCGTGCAGTAAAGAACTTATTGAAGTTTCGCCTAAATACATTATGGCTTCAACTCCCTTAAGGGAGTTAATGTCAAAGATTGAAGGAATTTTAGGATACGCGGCGTTTAAAAATGGAGTTTTAATAGATGCAAATATAGACGCTAATACGCTAACCGTATGTAAAAGGTATTTGAATAAGTTAAAGCCGGAGGATGAATACATAGTAGATAGGGAATCCCGAGTCATACTATATAATTTCAAACCGGTAGTAGTGGCTGTTAAATGTGAAGCTCCTGAAGGTTGGGTAATATACCAGTTGAGGAAGCTGGCGACGAAGAAGCCTAAACTAGAGGAGTTTCAAGTTTTAATCGAGGAGAAGCCAGTAGAGATTAAAGAAGGTAGAATACCTGTTTACCAAGACTCGTTGGGGAGGAAGGTTGAGGTTAAAATCCCCTTAGAGGATAAAGCCGATGTAGAAAAGTACAAAGCTGAGCTGGGCCTTCCGGACTACCTTAACCTAGATGAACTGCTCGTGCGGAAAGCCGTTTCTTCTTTATGGCTAGCTGTTAAAGCCCCGGAGTTAGGCGCGGTATACCCCCAGTACTTCTATAGGCTTCCAAGAGAAAGTCTTAGAGTAGTAGCGGGAGGAGATATAGCCTTTAGAATGCATAGCCCGACTCTAAACGATCCCCGCTCTCCCTTCTATCATCCTGTCGACGAAGTATATTTTGTAGCTTTAAGAAAACATATGATAAAATTCTTAAATCTACTGTTACTCCAAAGGGAAGTGCTCGGAGACGCTCACCTATACTTTTTAACAGAGGAAGATGAAGCCTTTAACAAATCGTCGAGTCTACTCTTTGGAACAAGTAAACTAAGAATAACAATGCTGAAAGAGGTGAAAGCTAGTAAAGTATTCCTCGATATAGTTGAGATACACGCCGAGCATATTTTCCGCGAACATAGTCTAAAATGTAAATACGCTTTATCAAATCCATGGGAATACTTCTACTGCCTGCCGAGAGAGATAGCACTACTATCTAAACTTATGAAGATAGACGCGGTCGACGAGGAGAAATTCCGTTCTTTAAGTGAAAAAGAGAAATTGACAGCGTTGGGAGTAGCGCCTTACGATTATAGTAAGATCTTAATCGGTATGAGTTTTAAGGATATGATGTACTGTTATGCTCTTATAAAAGATAGTGGAATGACCGTCGGTACAGGATCTATAAACTTTAAAATTTACGGAGCTATACTCCGCAAAGATCCGGGATTCGCTACAACAGCGAGAGCTAACCTGGAAAACTTGTTAAATAGAATTGAGGTATTGAAGAAACTCGGCGTAGAAGATGACGTGATATACAACATTGAAACTAAGATTGAAGAACTTTTGAGAGCAACCCCGAAAATTTCTAAGAAGTGGAAAGGACCCTGGTGGAGCAGTTAGCGGCAAGTTTATATATCGGAATCCGATATCGATATTCGATAAAATGGTGTATCCTTTCGCCTGGGCTCGGAGAAGCCCATTAAGATATCTAGTACTCTGTATGCTAAGAGAAAAGCCTATGACAGGCATGGATATTATAAAAGAGTTTGAGAAAACCACGCTCGGATTTTGGCGTCCATCTCCGGGTACAATATACCCCTTGCTCAAACTATTGGAAAAAGAGGGTTTTATATATCACGAGGAGAGAGACGGCAGAAAGGTGTATAAACTTACGGAAAAGGGAGAGGAGGTAGCCAAAGAAGTAGCCGTTCTCCTACCGGCTAGAACTTTAGAGGATGTCGCCGATAGGTTTGAATCTTTGACAAGTTATCTTCAAGACTACGTAGCTGAGTACGGCTCTCTGCCGGAGGATGTTAAACACAGGTTGAGGGCGGTTACCAAAGAATTAGAGAAAATTGTAGGTGAGAAGTAGTGAAAAAACTTGCTTTAGTACTTTTAGCGATAATAGCTTTAACTTCTCTACAATTTCTCAGCGTTTCCGCGTATCTCAATAAGGAATTCGTATTAAATTCGGCTACCTGGTCTAGACTGCCAGCTGGAGAAAATGGAGTCGCGATTCTAAGGCTTGAAGTCGCCTACTACGGAGAGGAATCCCTACTAGACGTCACGGCTAAATTAGCGCTAGAGCATGGCTCAGTAATACCGCCAGACACTATTACCATAGGATCTTGGAATCCGGGCACAGTTAAAGTGCTAACTTTTCTCGTGAATACGAGCGATGTCTATGGAGAGTATACCGCTACTCTTTACATAAACTATGGTGGAATCGCGAGGCAGAAGATGTTCGGTTACGAAGTAGTGAAAACTCAGGGTAGGGCCTCGATAAACTTTAAACTAAGGTTTTATGGGAATCCATCGATTTCAGCGCTTATATCCCCGAGCACTATAGTGGGGGATTCCGTAAACGTATTGACTATAACTTTAAAGAATACGGGGACCGGGGATGCTCTAGACTTCTCAGCCATTATCTCGTTTACAGGCGCAGCTCTACTAGATGTCGAACAACCTCTAAAAATAAAAGTTAATAAACTCCGACCCGGAGAAAGCGTAGAGGCTATTGTTTCGCTAATACCGTTTTCTCTACAAGTCTCTGTAAGTATAGAAGCCAACTACGTAGACGCCTATGGCAATGCTAGAGTTGACCGCTTGAGTATAATAGTGCCCTCGGCCACAGGGACAGCTATAGTAGTCTTAGCGGAGCCCAGTAAGCTTAAAGCAGGATCTTCAAATGAAATTTTTCTTGAAGTTAGGAATATAGGAGATTCTACTCTGAAAGATGCTTTCCTACAGGTACAGATACCCCAGAACTCACAAGTGGTAGTTGAGCCGCAGTTTATAGAGCTCGGAGATTTAAAACCTAGGGAATCGAGGAGATATAAAGTAACCATTAGCGTGCCCAGCACGGCCACTGGGGCTCAGAATATGGCGTATACTTTAACCTATGAGAGCGAGCAAGGAGCTAAAATAACTGTTAGAGACTCGTTCAGCGTATTCGTGGTAGAGCAAGCTCAGCTCGCTATAACATCGATTGAAATAGTTCCATCAAAGCCTAGAGTTGGGGAAACAGTCATAGTCTCGCTGACCTTGATAAACCTAGGTTCTCAAGCCCTGAACAAGGTAAATGTTACTGTTGAAGCTTCGGAGGGATTACAGCCTTTAAGAAAGACATACTACTTCCTAGGCCAAGTCCAGCCGCAAGCTCCCACAAGCGTACCGTTCTCTTTTAAAGCTTTAAGCGGCGGTAGACAGGTTATTAAGTTTAAGGCTGTATGCGAAGACGTATACGGGGTTAAATGGACTACTACTAGAACTCTTGAAGTAGAAATTTCGGAAGTTGAATCCTCTGCTAGCGAAGGAGAGGCAAGTGGAACTAGAAACTACCTCAACTATTTGCCAGTTTTAATCGCCGTAGTCGCGGTAGTATCTGCGTTCTACTTGTACAAGAAGAGGAGAGGGTGATCGGTTGAAATTCTCCGACTATACATTCTTAGCCTTTGCTAGTTTAAAAGAGAGGCGGGGTAGGACTCTGGGAGCCGTGCTAGGCGTTATAATAGCGGTAGTAGCTCTCTCCCTAGCCTTAGGAGTGGGCGAGTCTTTCCAAATAGCTTTTAAAGAACAGATGGAGAAGACTTTAGCCGCTAACTCCGTTTATATTTTCAGCAGTATAGGATTGACGGAAGCCGATTTAGCCTACTATAGGAACATATACGAGGTCGAGGACGTCTTCGGCATAGCCTTCGAGACTATCAAGCTTATCGATCCTTCGGGCGTGAAAACGGTAACCTTAGTTGCTATAGAGCCGAGGTGGCTGCCGGAGTTTCTCGGAGTTACAAGCCTAGAGGATTTAATTGAGGAGGGCTCCTACGATATGAGCGGGCTGGGAGTAATCGTTGGTAGCGATGTTTGGAAAGATCCTCAGACAGGTCAGAAGTTGAGAAATGTGGGCGAGACTCTTACAGTTCAAGTTTCGGGAGGTAAGGCTAAACAGATCACTTTTTTCATAATAGGCTTGGCTAAGGAAACCGGTGGGATTAGAGGACCGGGCATGAACCCGGATAATGCGGTGTATATGGAGCCCGAGGCGTTTTTCACCTATATAGCTAAGAGGAGGGTCTATAACTTGGTAGTTGTCGTAGCTAAGGATTCTAAATATGTTTCAAATGTGGAAAAAGAGGTTAGGGCTTTTTCTCCTCCACACGCGAGAGTATTTTCTCCAGCCGCTATGATAAAACAAGTCTCGATATTCGTCACAGCCCTGCAGACGATTCTGGGAGTGGTATCTTCGGTGGGCATAGGCGTTACGGCTCTCTGGGTTTTCGACAGCATGACTATAAGCGTTATCCAGAGGACCAGGGAGATAGGGATATTGAAGGCTATAGGCTTTAAATCTCGAGATATATTGCTATTATTCCTCATGGAGGCCGCCGTCATATCGGTAATAGGCTCTATCTCTGGCGTAGCTATAGCCATGCTGCTATCCTCACTGGTTCGGATACCCGTCTTCGGCTACACCCTCAGAGCGACTATAACCCCCTCTATAACCCTGCTCTCAATAGCGTTGCCGATTCTGGCTAATCTCGTGGCTTCTCTGCTCCCCGCAAGGAGGGCAGCGAGTTTAGATCCCGTAAGGGCGTTGAGGTATGAGTAGCTTCGTCGAAGTCAGGGATGTTTGGAAAATCTACGATATGGACGGGATTAAAGTAGAGGCTTTGAGAGGAGCTAATTTTGACGTCGAGAAGGGAGAGTTTTTAGGAATAGTAGGCCCCTCAGGGAGCGGCAAGAGCACGCTGTTACACATAATAGGCGGGTTGGATAAGCCGACTAAAGGAGAGGTTGTAGTTGAAGGAGTTAGGATCAACGAGCTTTCAGACGAAGAACTGAGCGAGTACAGGAATAAAGTAGTTGGTTTTGTCTTCCAGATGTTCTACCTTATTCCCAGGTTTACGGCTCTGCAAAACGTGGAAATGCCGTTGATAGCCCGAGGAGTGCCGAGGGAGGAGAGGAGGAAGAGGGCTATGGAGGCTTTAGAAATGGTCGGACTCGGAGATAGGGCTTTCCACAAGCCTAACCAGTTAAGCGGTGGAGAGCAACAGAGAGTTGCTATAGCTAGAGCTATAGTAGGTAAGCCTAGACTTTTACTAGCTGACGAGCCCACGGGCAACCTGGATTCTGAAAGCGCTAAATCCGTAATGGAGGTTTTCAAAAAATTAAACCGAGAACACGGTTTGACGATAATACTGGTCACCCACAACTTGGAGCTCGTCTGGTACTGTAATAGAGTGATAAGACTCGCTGATGGACGCGTAAAGAGGATATATAGAGCTGGAGAATATAGGGAAATGCTGAGTTCTATGTTGAAGAGCGGGCTATAACCTCAGCAAATCGATATGATTAAAATAGCACGTTTAGGTTATTTAAGATGCTATGAGTGAAATTGTCGAATTAGATGATTTAGACTGGTTGATAATTAGGGAGCTCGCTCACGATTCTAGACAATCTCTGCGGAAGCTTGCTAGAAAAATCGGAGTATCTGTGAACACTGTCTCGGCTAGAATTAAACAGTTGGAGAAGAAGGGAGTGATAAAAAAGTACACGATAGTGGTGGATTACGAGAAGTTGGGTTTCGATATCACGGCTATAATAGAGGTATCCATATTGAAGGGGAAGCTTATGAAAGTCGAAGAAGAAATTGCTAGATTACCCGGGGTCTGCGCCGTATACGACATAACGGGTCTAACGGACGCGATGGTTATAGCTAGAGTTAGAAATAGGCGGGAATTAAATAAACTCGTAAAGACGATATTATCCATGGATTATGTGGATAGAACTAATACGCACGTGGTCCTCAATACCGTAAAAGAATCGTTTGAATCCGTGCTTTATTAAAGAATTGAAAAAGTTAGAATTTAAATAAATTTTTTAGCAGTGGCTATCACTGCTACGAGAACGGCGGCTGAGGCTATCCATGGAACGAGTAATTCGAATTTATACAAGGGGATATACCTCCTCCCACGGGCTTCTTAGGCTTCGCTAATACACATATCTTGTTGGCTATATCTTCAAATGCTGTTGATAAATCGCCTGGATCGGTTACGTTGACGAAATATAGGTAGTACGGAGATTGTGCAATAGAATCGCGCATAAATTCGTCTCCATCTCCTGTGGGGTCTCCTATGAAAACTCCTATAATAACTATTCCTTGAGCTTTCGCCGCATCAGCCGCGTTTTTAGCGGCAACGTCGTCGTCAGGATAGCTGTCAGAAACTACAATCATAACCTTGTAGCAATCAGCCCTACCGGAGCCGGGTATTAGCATACTGGTTCCTGCTTTAATACCGAGATCCATAGCTGTACTTCCACTCGCCGTAAGTCCGTCTACAGCTGTTTTTAAGCTTGTTTTATCTCCCGGATCGTCTATCTTAATCAAGGGATGAGCTACCGTAGTTGACGATGAAAACTGACGATTCCTACCCATCTAGTTCCATCTTCCGGCTGTACGTCTATGAAGTTTTTCACAGCAACTTTCAACACGTCTATTCTCGTAGATCCATCCCAAGCATTGCTCATACTTCCAGAAGTGTCTAAGACTAGTGATATATCTAGAAGGCATGTTTCGGCAGTCGCATAAAATGGAAGTATTAGAAGGGATAGCGTTAGAACTATAGTTGCTAATACCGTTAATTTATTCATAATTGATGACTATTATACATACTATTGACAGACTATTTAAGATTTTTGAAAAAGTATA
>JALURF010000176.1 GCA_027017165.1 Thermofilaceae archaeon | reverse complement strand
GTATATTTTTTGAACAATCATCTTGCCGCCGCATTTTGGACACGAGCCAGCGTCTCCGAAGAGAATTTCGCCTCCCTTAGCCTCCGCCTCTTCTTCGTAACCGCACTGAGTGCATCTTACAACTTTACGATAGGAGTATATGGGAATTTTTGTACGTAAAAGTTTAGCAAGCGAATACGCCAAATAGGCTGAAAAAAGTCCTGTAAGCATTGAAAGCGTCAAGTATTGCTCCTTCCCAGTATATATATAGTTAAGTACTAAATGGGCTAAGAAAATTAATGAAGCAAGCAAGCCTATCAAGTAGAGCGGGAAGAACTTTCTCCTCATCCTGGCGAGTACTTCTTCGCTCACAATATCGCCTCCTTTAAGGTGCTACACCTATAGTGTTTCCTACGCCTATTATTGCGATAATTCCATTTTCTGGTGTGCGTGTTTTTATGAATCTTTCCACATTAGCAATGGCTTTTTCTATACCCTTGTATAGTTTTTCGTCTATTACTGAGAGCGCCTCTTCCTCCGACATCTTGATAAGTACGGCGTATAGCGGTACATTATGCTTGGTTGCTAGCTCTTCGATGTTAAATTTTTCCACTCCTATTCCGCCTATTGCCACTCCAAACCCTTCTGCTACGCTTCCTGTTTCTTCTCCTTCAAGCTTTAAAGCGGCATCGACCGTTATTATTGCATCAACACGTCCAGCATTGTTAATAACCCATTCTAGAGCATCGTCTAAATGTCCAACCGAGCCTCCAGGGCCTTTAGCCTTTATAACATATATTGTACGGTTTTCGAAGATGCCTTTTGCGATGATCGTGTTTTCTACTTCTTCTATCATTTCTTCTTGCTTGCAATATTTCCTTATGAGGCTTGCAGCTACTATGGGGCCGACGGAGTCGCCTACGGGTAACCCTTTCGAGAATGCTTCAATAGCTCCTTCGAGTGCCCGTACTTCTTCAGTAATGAAGGGTAGCTGTGCGTCTAGTTGCATTAGAATCCATAGGCTTTTGAATTTTCTTCCAATCATATAGATGTGGTTTACAACTTTGTAGATGAAGTTTAAAGCCCTTGTAGCTTCCAAAAGGTTAAGAGTATTCTCTATTTCAGCGTCGCTCGCTGATGGAACAAAGCTTTTTAGCTCTTTCTTAAGCGTTTTCTCTGAGGTTAACAGCAGGTGCTTGATCTTCCTTACAATTCCGAAGGGGTCTAGATCGGTTGGCGAGATAAATACGAGTTCAACGAGGTCTTTAATGCGTTTCTCTACAAGCTTGATATCGATGCCTTCAACCCCTTTCTTGGAGATGACAGACTTGAAATCTGCGAGCGTCGTGGCAAGAGCTTTATCTCTAACAGCCTTGTATAGGCGAAGATAGCCCTCTATTTCGCCTACTAGGCGCATAATTTCAATTTCGCGGTTTAGGTAGAATAGTATTGTAAGCATTATGAACCATACGATGGCATCGATGAAGCTTCCTTGGTTCACCTAGTACACCACCCTAGCTACAGATTCTATTAAATTAATCTTACTTGTGTTTTTCCTTTGAATGTCGTGATCTAACGTGCTAGACTCTGAAAATGGAGCTACCATAATACTGGTGAAATACAGGAACATGAGTTAAGATGATGAAAACACAGTCCTAATTATCATTAAGTTTTACACTAAATCCAGGAGAATATTATGAGGAAAAGCTTAGCCGAATTTAGAGGTGAAAAATTCTTTAGAAAGCTTCTACATAAAAGCGTGTATTCTCTTGATGGTCAATTATTTGGAAAAATATCCAAGTTGATTCTTAGAAAGAGAGACAAAAAACCAGAAATCATATACGTAAAAACTCCAGATAACCGAATAATCAAGATAAGTCCAGAATCGTTATTTATAAAGGACGGCCACATATATGTTTCAAAGTTCTTTTTCGAGGATGAAATTGCCAGCCTAGCTAGAGAAATAATTGAAAACGCCAAGAGACTTCGTTTGATAAGATTGCGGGGTATCGAGCTGGACAGCAAGTATATACGGGGAGAAATAAGCGAAGAAAAATACTTAGCTGAAAAGAAGGCGCTGGAGGAGAGGCGGAAAAGATTAGTTGGTGTATTGCTGGAGCTCTTCGCTAAAGCAGTCGGAATCTACGAAATAAAGCCTGTGGGCGACTTTGGGCTGCTCTACGAAATTGTTAGATCAGAAACGGGAGTTACAATAAGTCTTGACGATTTCTTAACAGTAATTTCCGGAAAATAGTTTAATACCTAGGCTGAGCAGCTCTTCATGAATTAAGCTTATAGGTAAACCAACCACATTGTAATAGCAACCTATAATACCTCGCACAAGTATTCGTCCTAATCCCTGAATGGCGTATGCTCCAGCCTTCCCCCTCCATTCTCCAGTATGTAGGTAGTAGTTAATTTCTTCTTCGCTGTAATTTCTCATAAGGACATGCGTTGCCGAATAATTAAGTCTCACAGCTCTCGGAGCCTTCGATATGATAGCAATGCCAGTGATAACAATGTGCCAGCGTCCCCTCAACTTTTCTAAGAATTTTTTAGCTTCTTCAACTTTGGGAAGATCAACAGATTCTGTTGTATAAATAGGAGTTCTT
>JALURF010000175.1 GCA_027017165.1 Thermofilaceae archaeon | reverse complement strand
GCTCTATCCCCATATTTTCTAAATATTTTAGCTATCTCTCTAGCAGCTTCTATTATCTCTTCACAATATTCTCTAATATCGTAGCCAGCCAACGCCAATAACTCTTCGCTGAGCCTATAGGGGGCTCTAACCCAAACCATAGCTTTGTCCTCTACTACAGCATATCTTAGATGAGGGAGTCCTAGCTCTCCCACAATACTGCTTTTCATAAATGCGTAGCCGTCGGCTCTTATCATAGCTTTTAACCCGGTTTTCTCAACTTCTTTCACAACATCTCGTGTTAGAGATTGAATGGCCTCGGGGGCGAGGACTATAGTTAGGTGGATTTTCCCTAATTTCTCTCTATACAGGTTAACGATATTCAACATTTCTAACCAACCCATTATACGTATATCGGTCATAAAAGATTTTCTAAGACCCTTCATTTTTCGATAATTTCAACCATTAAATTTATATCCAGCGTATATTTGCCTCAATAAGAAGTGAATTTAATGGCTTACACTGAAACACGCGAAATGCTACACAATGCTACCGCGCAGACGACCAAGGAGTATATAGCCATAGTCGTGATAGGCCTAGTTACTAGCATCGCTATAGCGCTTTTTCTTAAACTATTTCAGTATGTATCCTCCCTTGTAGAAGAGGTTGTTTCAGTGAATAACGTGTTGCTATTCTTAACTGTTCCAGCGGGATTGTTAATAGCATACCTCGCGGTCGTATACCTAGCTGAGATAAAGAAAACTGGTTGTGGAACTCACGGATTCCTACTCTCATATCACTTACATGAAGGTTATGCATCTCTAAGAGACACCGTCGTTAAAGCAACAGCTTCAGCTATAACTATAGGATGTGGCGGGAGTGCTGGGTTAGAAGGACCAAGCTTAGCTATAGGGGGAGGAATAGCTTCAGCTATAGCGCGTCTCTTCAAGGTGAGGGAAGAGAAATTAGCTAGATTTTTCCTTGCCGGAGGAGCGGCTGGACTATCAGCCGTATTCAGAGCCCCCTTGACGGGATTATTCTTCGCTTTGGAAATCCCCTACAAGCGAGATATAGAAAGAGATGTTTTCGTAGATGCAGCCATAGCGTCCGTTATCTCCTATCTAGTCTTCGTTTCGATTTATGGTGTAGAAGCTCTCTTTCCGTTATACACTAAAATACTCCCTATAACGGCTATAGAAGTGGTATATGCGCTGATATTGGGAGTTATAGCTGGCGTTGTCGGGAAAATCTTCGTAATTTCTTTCCTGTCCGTCGAACATAGAATAGTTAGAATCAGGAAAAAGAGGATAAAACTTCTTCTACCAGTTATTGGAGGGCTACTCATCGCGCTGGTAGGCTTCATCGAGCCTAGAGTTCTAGGAGTTGGCTACGAGACCATTCATGAGCTTATACTCGGAAGAGAGGAAAATATCTTACTGTTGATCCTGCTCATAACTTTCAAAATTATCGCTACGACTATAACGCTAAACTTCGGCGGCAGTGGAGGATTATTCATACCCTCTATCTACGTGGGAGCAGCCTTAGGAGCTCTTTTCGCGTTCTTAACGGGGGAGCCAGCGGAGGTTTACGTAATGGTTGGCATGACGGCTGTACTAGCGGCTACCAATAAAACCCTATTAACGGCGGTCGCTTTCACCGCCGAGACCGTAGGTCCTGCCTCTATAATACCATCTCTCATCGCGGCTACGACTAGCTACTTTCTATCCGGTAGTGAATCTTTCTATGATTTACAGCCAATTCACAGGCCAACAGAGAAAATTCACATACTGCAAGACCTATACCATAGGCTTTCAATGCGTAATCCCAGAATCCTCAAAGAGGTAAAAGTAAAAGACGTAATGGTTAAACCTATAGCCGTTTTAAACGACCGTATGGAGATAAGCGAAGCAATAAGCAAAGTTCAAAGGTATACCTTTAGAGTCTTCCCAGTCGTGAATGACGATGGGAGGCTAGAAGGATTCGTAGCTCTAGAAGATCTATTATCCTTCACTGAGAAATCCAGAAATCTTCCCGTTTCTCTCGCCAGTATACGACCGGCTCTCAAGTTTAAGCCCGAGGATAGTATAGGGTATGCTATTGAGAGAATGTTTGAGGAAAATATGGATAAGGCGGCTGTAGTCGACGAAAATGAAAGATTAATAGGGATTATAACGACTAAAGATATTTTGAAAAAACTCGTCACATACCTAATTAGGTAAACTAGCTCTCCAATCTGGCTCCCTCATCTACCTCTAAAACCCAACCTCTAACAGCTCCAGAGCTTAGAGCTACGTCGAGGATTTTCTCAGCGTTTTTCTCTTCAAAAGCTATTGCTATAAGACAACCGCCCAACCCTGCCCCGCTTATCTTAACTCCAAGCGCCCCCGCCTCAAGCATAGAATTTCTTATTTTCTCCAGTTCTGGCAGACTTAAATCGTATAGGTCTCTCATAAGCTCGTGTTGCTCGTTTATTATCTCGCCCAGAGCCTCGATCTTGCCTCGTTTGATCGAGCGGACGGCTCTCATAGTCGACTCGTTCATCTTAAGGGTATATATTATCCTTTTAGCCGCTACTTCATCCATCAGCCTTAAATACGGCTCAATCTCTTCAAGCCTTATTTCCTCCCATTTAGGCTCGTCGAACCGGTAGCCGAGCTTTTTCTTAAGCTCTTCCGGAACCTCGTCTGACTCCATTAAAATCTTTAATCCTCTGTTAATATCCGCCTGTCTCTTAGGGTGTATATCGGCTACGCTATGCCTAATTCCCGAATCTGCCACTACGAAGATTATATTCTTTAAAGGCAACTCTTCGACTCTAACAGGAGGTCTAGGATAGAGGAGAATAGCGCCGCCAAAAGCGGAGCCATATTGGTCCAGCCTACCACAGGGTATTCCCATAATCTCGTTTTCAGCGATAAAACATAGCTCCGCAAGCTCCTCACGGCTAAGCCCAATCCCATAAAACTCGTCGAGCAATTTGGCGAAAGCTACTTCGAGCGCCGCGCTACTAGCCATACCGCTGGCTATGGGGACTTGACTATCGACGACTACCTCTAACCCCTTTCCTAAGTCTATATTTAAAATCTTTTTAAAAGCCAAGACTACGCTTCTGAAATAGTTTCCAAACCACTTGCCGGATTCAAGCTTTAACCCCTCTATTTCGAAAACATCTACATAGCTAGATTTTTCCCTTTTCAAATTCAAGCTAATGATTCTAAATCTACCGTCAAGCTCTCTAACAGCATACATATATGTTCTCAAGTTAAGGGCTACCGGGACCACTGGCAGTCCCTTGTAATCCTGGTGGGTATTCAGAAAGTCTGCTCTACCGGGCGAGGAAGATGCGAGAAAGGCGTTGAGCATATTCTAAAATACGCGCGATAACTTATACTTTTATCTCTTCGACGAGCATCCCTTGAAGCCCTTCTCTAATCATAGTAACGGCTATAACCGCTAAGAGGAGCGACATAATCCTAGACAGAACGAGCAGTAAGTTCTTCCCGAGCTTAGCCAAAAGCTTCTCGCTGTAGTGCAAAATTAACAAGGCTATGGCGATGTTTAAGAGTATAGAGAATATGGTGGGGAGCAAGCCGTAAATGCTGTAGAGGTACATGACCACGTAGATGCTGCCCGGACCGGCGAGGAGAGGAGTTGCCATGGGGACTACCGCTATATCTTCACTTCTCAAAGCCTCCGCCTCTACTCTTCCCAGTACTCCTTTAACGGCGATGATGAAGAGGAGCAAGCCGCCGGCTACTCGAAAATCGTTTAATGTGACTCCGTAGTAGCTTAGGAAGGAGGAGCCGAAAAACATGAAGAACAGAAGTAGGAACCCGGCGACGGTGACCGATTTGGTGAATATTTCTCTTCTAGACTTCTGATCCACAGCCGAAGTTAAGGAGTAGAAAATCGGGACGTTGCCTACCGCGTCGAAGACTACGAAGAGCATTATAAACGAATCCCACAGCGCCTTCCAGTAGAGCATACCACGGAAAATTCTAAACCGGAAATTAAAGTTTCCGCTAACATCGAACTTATTTTAGAGTAATGTATTATATTCCGGGGGTTTAATGGAGGTAAAAGGTAAAGTAGCTGTAGTATCTGGCTCTTCCCGCGGTATAGGGAAAGCTATAGCCTTAGCTTTGGCTAATGAAGGGGCTAATGTGGTCATAAACTACTACCGCAGCAGAGAGAAGGCGGAGAGAGTATTAGAAGAAATACGTAGTAGAGGAGTCGATGGAATAACTGTTAAAGCTGATGTTTCCGACTACAGTCAAGCCAGTTATCTAATAGAAGAAACTGTTAAAGCATTTGGCACGATACACATCTTAGTTCACTGTGCTGGCATATACCAGAAAAAGCCGCTGATAGATATGAGCTTTGAAGAATGGGATCGCATGATTAAAATCCACCTCTACGGAGCTTATAACTTAGCTAAGCACGCGATCCCCCATATGGTAAAAAACGGAGAGGGAGCGATCATAACAGTATCTTCTCAAAGAGCCATAAGACCAGCGGCGAACATAACCCATTACGCAGCCGCTAAAGCTGGTGTCATAGCCTTTACTAAAGCGCTGGCCCTAGAGCTCGCACCTTATAATATTAGAGTGAATTCGATTGCTCCAGGTCCTATAGACACTGATCTTTTAAGGGAAATCTACGGAGGCGAAGAGGGAGTTAAAGAGAGAGGGAAAAAAGTACCGCTAGGCAGAGTGGGGAAACCAGAAGAAGTAGCCGAAGCTGTCTTAACATTAATTAAAAACGATTTCATAACTGGTGCTGTTCTATTGGTGGATGGAGGCGCTAGCCTTGTCTAACCCGGATTTCAGAGCTTTCCTCAGTTCCTCGGCTTTTTTCTCCGGTAGATCATCATATGTGAAAACCCAAAAGCCCCATTCTATTCCAGCAGCGTATTTAAATTTATCTCTAGATCTGTGGATAGGATAAAATTCTATATGGAAGTGGTAGTACTCGTACTCTCCTCCACAGGGGGCCTGATGCATAGTCATCATATAGGGCAGGCTGAAATCGAACAATGAGTTATAGGCGGAAACCACCTTTCTCAAAGCGTCGGCTAGGTCGTTTACCTCTTCGTCGTTTATCTCCACAAGCTTAGGGAAGTGTCTCTTAGGATAGACGTGGACTTCATAAGGCCACATCGCGAAAAATGGAAGAAACGCGATAAAAGAGGGATTCTCGTATATGATCCTCTTTTTATCTTCTTTCTCCAGTTTTACTATGCGACAGAAAAGGCAATCGCCATAACGCCTATAGTGACTTTCAGAGTTTTTAAGCTCAACAACTATCCTTGGAGGAATAAATGGGAGCGCGTAAATCTGGGAATGGGGATGTGTTAGAGAAACTCCTATAGCTTCTCCCTTATTACGGAAAATAGCCACGTACTCTATCTTATCATCTCTACACAATTTTTTACACTCTTCAACTAGAACTCTGATATATTCAATTAGATTGTCAAAAGGGAGTGTATCCAAATCACCTTCGTGTTCTCCAGCTTCGACAACTACTTTACAGTAGCCGTAGCCGGGCTCCACTTTATAAATATCACGGCTTTCCATAGAGGTTTTAGGTTTTACTCTAAGAGCTGGATACTTGTTATCTAAAACCAGTACTTTCCAGTCATAACCAGTTTCAGGCATACCAGGGCAAAACGGACACGTGGCTTTACGCCAAGGCCTTACTCTACGCCCGCTAGACACTACAACCCAACAGCCGAGAAGAGGATTCCACCGCAGTTCATTAATCATGTATCTAAAATACCCGATAGAGTATTTAGTCTTCACGCTTAAATATTACTCCTCGTGGTTATTCCTAGATGAAGCAGAAAATCTACCTTTACACTCCTAGGCTTAAAATAGCTAGGTTGTTCGCCGCGAGCCTAATACTGGATAGGGCGGAGGAAGCGGAATTACTCGCCTTGCCTTATCCGAGAGAAATAGAGAGAGAGCTTGAGAAATTCACTAGAAATATTATATCGTGGAGATATTTACAAAAGAGAATTATAGAGCTCATGGGGTCGTACGGCTATTCTTGGCTCGATATAGAAGAGCCTTTATTCCTAGGGCTAAAGCTGATTCGTGAGAGAAATCCGAAATTAGACCTCTACCTCTACAGAAGTATAAGCGACGAGGACGAGAAATACAGAATTACTTCCGATCTTTTAGCCTTAGCTCTAAAGTATAGAGTTACAGAGAAGATTGATGTAGAGGAATGGCGACAAGTCTTGAGCGGTTACCGGAGGAGGCGGGTTGAAGTAGGAGATAAAAGAGCTATTATAATCGTAGAGGATAAATCACAAGCCCCCAGCGGCTCAATCCTAATAGAAGCTTTACCAGGCTATATAGAATCGCCTCTCGATAAGCTCTTCTCCTCCCCAGTCTCAGAACAGATCATCAAGGAGTACATAGAATACGTTACGGAGTATTTAACAAAGTACTCCAGCGTAGACTACGCCTATTTTAAATGGGTGAAGGATAAGGGCTTTCAAGGATTAATAGTACAGCTTTCAGACCACTTTTTAAATATCCTTTCGGCCATAGGTGAAGACTAGTCTCGCGTCATTATATGTTGGAAATTTCATAGAAAACTAGCTAATTTCTCAGCAGTCATTCTTACCGCTTCTCTGCTTGTATACCTGGGGGTCCATCCGAGCCTTTGAATTTTCGAAATATCTAAGTGCATATACTTAACGTCTCCAGGCCAGCCACGCCCTTCTACGCCGCCCGTAAATCTATACTTAACGTTCTGCAGTCCTAAAACCTCGACGACTATGTCGGCTATTTCTTTAACGCTTATAGCGTCTACACTTCCCACGTTAAATGCATCAAAACCCTTTTTCATATTTTTCCACGCCACGAGAGTTGCCTCGATAGCGTCATCTATCCATATGTAGGATTTAGTCTGAGTGCCGTCCCCCAGTATCTCCAATTCCCGAGGATTCACTCTAAGCTTCTTTATAAAATCATAAATCACTCCTCTCCGGCTCCTAGGCCCCACTACGTTAGCGTATCTAAGCGCAACTCCTCTAAAACCATACGTATAAGCATATGAAGATATAAGCGCTTCGCAGCCCAGTTTAGAAGCTCCGTAAACCGAAATGGGCTTTAAAGGAGCATAATCCTCAGGCGTGGGCAGAACCTCGGCGTCACCGTAAACCGTAGAAGAGGAGGCAAATACAATATCTCTCACATCTTTCTTTCTCATTTCCTCCAATATAGTAAAAGTACCTTTTAGATTATGTTCATAGTGTTCTTTAGGAACTCCCAGTCTAACTTCTGGATTAGCAGCAAAATGAAAAACCACCTTACACTCCTTAAGGGATTTGGACACCGCCTCGATATCTCTGATATCTCCTTTTACAATTTTGAGAAGTTCACAATTTAATACTCTAGAGAGATTATCTAAACTTCCAGAAGAAAAATTATCCAATACCACTACTTCATAGCCCAAATTTATCAACGCTTCAACGAGATAACTCCCGATAAACCCGGCTCCTCCAGTAACCAACACTCGGCTCATAACACACCACGGCAATTATAGCTTCCTCTAATATATCTTAATTGTTGTTTATCGTCCGAGTCCAAGTGGGAAGGAATAGATATTTTATGATTACGTAACATGGATTTCGTAATCAAAAGAAGCGAAGCAAAGGAGATAAGAGATATTCCAGGCTGGATTTTAATTTATGAAAGGAGGAAAGTTGGTAAAACTTTTCTAGTCAAAAATTTTCTCCAATACGACGCTTATTTTCTAGTTAGAAGGGATTTAACTATCATTGAAAATGGAAGACTATCTTTTAATGAATTTATAGCAAAACTTAAAGATTTACTACGAGAGGATAAAACGGTTGTGGTCGATGAATTCCAGAGACTTCTGGATACATTTTTGGATGAAATAGTTGAAGTATATCCTAAGGGGAGACTGCTACTTTTAGGTTCATCTCTAAGAATACTACATAAGATTTTCTCTCCCAAATCCCCCATTCTCGGTTTAATATCGCAGTACAAATTGGATCTCGTGTCTCCAGCGGATACTCTAACATCTTTAGCCGAATACCTACCACCTGAACAAGCCGTGGAGATCGCTGTTTACATGAGAGATCCCTGGCTTTCAAGATATCTAGAGATATACAACGGCGATATAGTGGAGTTTCTCTACAACGTCGTCAAAGTGAATATTTACTCTATCAAAGCCCTGATAGGAGAGATTTTCGCCGAAGAAGAGAGGGAACTAACGGCCAGATACGAGGCAATACTAAACCTGCTAGGCTCCG
>JALURF010000174.1 GCA_027017165.1 Thermofilaceae archaeon | reverse complement strand
GTCCTAGTCGGAGGTATAAGAGATAGGCAATTCGGCCCGGTAGTAGTATTCGGACTAGGAGGGGTTTTCGTTGAAGTTTTTAAGGATGTATCTTACGGAATAGCTCCTCTTGAAAAAGAAGAAGCTTTAGACATGATAAAAAGTACGAGAGCTTATAAGATACTTATGGGGTACAGGGGGAGAGGACCCTACGACATCGAAGGTATAGCAGATCTAATAGTTGAAACTTCCAATTTCGTATGGACGTTTAGAAAATACATCGCAGAAATAGACCTAAACCCCGTTTTCGTCTACGAGAAAGGAGTTAAAATCGCAGACGCTAGGATCATATGTAAAAAAGAGTAATCTTATAGTCTAATCTCTATCTTAACCTCGCGGGGAGACTCGACACCCTTAAGGGAGTTTACGAGCCCCATTATTACATTTTTAAACACTAATGACGTAAAGGGATTCAATTTTACCTCATATTCATTAACAATCAGCCTCACTTTAGAACCCATGTATAGACAATCTTCAATACGCGCTTTGTTTTCTAAAATAGCTATGGCCATTTTTTTACAATTCTCGTAGCCACATTCGCCACAATTAAACCCAGCTGGAGGCGTAAACGCTTTTTCCTCTACTAAATCGACGAGAGTTTTCACGTTGCTAACTACAGGGATGCCATCTACCTCTTCTACATCTTCGGCGAGTTTACCGGTAAAAGCTATAGTTAATGAGTCTAGTAGATCTTTAGCCTCTTGAAGATTCCTTGCTACAGCGATCTTAACACCATAAAACATTTTCTTAAAACCTTCGAGAACTACAAAATCATAGTTTGAAAGTCGCCAGAGAATCTTCCAAAGCTCGGTCTTTAACGGTCTTATTTCTAGAGTTTCGCTATCAGAGAGGGCTATTGTCAGTTCCGCTCCTGCATTTATATGCCGCCGAGTATCCTTCTCCTTTAAATCTATGCTTTTTCCGCCGTGAATGTGTTTTACCGTAGCGACGCTGTGGCCTCTGTTTTTAAGTTCTTTGATGATCTGTTCGATCAACGTTGTTTTACCAGATTTGCTAAAACCTATTACCGCGAAGGCTTTCATCGTCCGCCGTGATAATTGTAAAAAGTCGGGGTTATATATAATATCTAGGTAATGTGCCCGTATATTTCGGCTACCCTATACGATTAAAAATGTTATCAATTAATTTAGACTAGGAAGTAAAAACTGGTTTACTGAAATCATTAATTGCTTTTTAAAATAGAGGGTTAATGTAAAAGTATAAAAAGTGTTTAATTAATTACTTTCTAAAATGTTTAAGAAAAGAATAAAAGCTATATCATTTGACTTAGACGGTACACTAGTACGGTTGGCCCCTCCCCATATAACCATAAAAAACTTCCTAAGTGCCCATGGATTACAAAAAAGCGCAAAAGAGGTATTCAAAGCCCTTAATTCTATAACAGGTCGCATAGACATGTTTAAACATTTAGATGCTAAGAGTTACTACATAAATCTCAATAAAATGATTCTTGAAGCCTTAGGAATTAAAGAGAAAATACACGAGCTCGCGGTTTCGATGTATGAGAAGTGGTTTGATTATGCTAATGCTGAGCTCTATAGTGATGTAGAGGAGGTTCTCGCACGTTTATCTCGTATAGGTATCATGATGGGGATCATAAGCGATAATCTTAGCAATGAGGTTCAGAAAGTATTAGAAAAAGAGGGGGTCATAGAATATTTCTCTGTCATAGTCACTCCTGATATTTCTGGAAGTTTTAAACCCAATAAAAGGATCTATGAAGAATTCGAACGCAGGATAGGGGTACATAGGAGCGATATCTTACACGTGGGTGACGATTTAAAACGGGATTATCTGGGAGCTTTAAACGCGGGTTTTAACGCGGTTTTGCTGGATAGGAGTAAAAGAAGTTTTGTGGGAGTAAACAAAATTCATACTCTTTACGAGCTAATTGAACTAGTAGAGGTGGCAAATTCGTGAGCGGAGAGTTAGCATGGATTACCCGCAAAGAACATTTTCTGAAGCGTCTAGAGCTTGAATATAAGATAGGGCGGGTTGATGCTGATGTAAAGCCTCTTCTAGACGTGATAAACAGTTTTGATGAGTATTATACTACGAGTAGTTGTAGCGGGAGAATTCAAATAACTTTAAATAAACTACCCGGCGATAAACACGACATAACTACTGTAGCTAAATGGCATAGGGAAGTGGGAGTAGGGGAGGTTTTAGCCGTTATAAGCGAGCTCTATAAATCAGCCGTAAAACATTCTTGGTTTAGCGTACAACCCCCTATTTTCCATGTAGTGGCTAAAAATCTTAAAGCGGCTCTGGACATATTGACCATAGCCAGACATTGTGGTTTTAAGCATAGCGGTATTCAAAGCGTGAAAAAGTATAGGGTAGTTGTTGAGATAACTGGAAGCGAGAGAATAGAGGTCCCCATCTTCTCTAACGGAGTTTTAATGATAGAGCTTGAAAAAATTCCCGTATTAGTGAAGATTGCTAATAAATTGTTATCCAGGAGTAAAGAGAAAATGCATAGGCTACGTGAAGCGCTTATAGAAAAGCGATCTAGAGCGTCATAATAGAGCGGATGGTTTTATCCAAACGTTTTCCCGCTTATACGTAGATTTGGGATGCTCGTCATAACCTAGTTCTGCCGGCCTGGAAAGCCTGTGGAAAATTACTTGTACTATGCGCATTCCAGGATAAAGCTTTACCTCACTAGAATTTTGGGAAAATACTTCTAAAACGAGAGGTTTAGGATGTATCATACCGGAGCCGGGACTTACTAGCCCAGCCGCGTGCACAACTATTCCAAGTCTAGCTATACTACTCCTCCCCTCAAGCGTTGCCGCCAAGTTTTTGCCAACTCCTATTTTTTCTCTAGTCATAGCTAAAACGAACTGCTTGGGCTTAAGGATGAAGGGTTCCCCGCTAGTCTTGATAATATGTATGTTTTCTCCTAAAGTCCTGGGATTTGCGGGATCTATCATACCTCCTTCTTTAAATATTACGAATTCATCGGCAAGAGTTAGATCTACTGAGCATGGACCCACGTTTTCCCGTGAAAATGGATCGATTATTATTTCCCCCTTTCTTATAGCCTCTAGTATCTCTCTGTCTGATAGTATCATTCCTCTACCCAGTATTTTCAAAAGTTTAAATATATTTAAACCCCTCTCCTAATCGAGGCAGGGGATAAGCCTTGGATAGATGGTTAAGCAAAGAAAAAGTTTACGTGTTCGATTTGGACGGCGTTTTAATCGATGTAAGTTTAAAAATAAAAAATGTATTAGAGAAGCTGGGTTTTGATGAGAATATTAACCCAAGAAGCCTAAACGTGGTAGATAGGCAGAAATTCTGGAGGCTATTTCTATCTGAGGAGTACATTAAATACGATAAACCTCGAGCTGTAGGAATAAGTCTTCTCAAAGATAGATTGGATAAGGGTAGAATAGTGGTAGTTACGGGAAGGCCGGAAACCCTTAGGCGGATAACCTTAGAGGAACTTTCAAAATGGAGTATTCCCGTAAATAGGCTGATTTTTATCTTTAGAAGAAGAGGAGATAGACGTAAAGATGTAGATTTCAAAATAGACGTAATTACTAAGCTAGGAAACGTTGTCGAAGTTCATGACGATATTGAGGAAATTCTGAAAAAGATAAAAGAATTTTTTCCAAATACCAAGTTATATCTCCATTTCAATGATAAATACTCTGAATACTAGAGAGTATTGCTCGACCGAAATACCATGTCGTAGATATCAACTGAGGATTTGATATTCTATTTTATGAAAAATAATTAACTATTAATACTACATGTAAAGACTTAACACCATAACCGGTGAACTATGTGGCTTGCGGCATAATAGGAGTTACAGCGAGAAAAAGCCACGGAGCTTCTTCGCGAATTGCTGAAATCGTTAAGAAGGGCTTAGAGAAATTAGAATATAGAGGCTATGACAGCGTAGGAGTTGCTGCAATATACGATAATAAAATAGTGGTGCGTAAAGGAAAGGGAAAGATAAGCGAAGTAAACAGGAGAGTAAAACTAGATAAAGTATTAGGTTGGACTGTAGTCGGACATACTAGATGGGCTACCCATGGAGCGCCTAGCGATGTAAACGCGCATCCACACATTGACTGTAACGGTAGAATAGCTGTAGTACATAACGGCATCATACAGAACTATGTCGAGTTAAAGAAAGAGCTCATAGCAAAGGGGCATCGTTTTCGAAGCGAAACAGATACAGAGGTATTAGCTCACCTTATAGAAGAGTACCTCAAAGAAGGAAACGAAGTTTTCCAAGCCTTTAAAAGAGCTCTGAGAAGGGTTAAGGGTAGTTACGCGTTTGGAGTTATAGTCGTCGATGAGCCAGATAAGATATTTTTTGCACGTAGAGATTCGCCTCTAGTGATAGGCGTCGGTGAAGGTATGAATTTCATAGCTTCTGATATACCAGCGTTCTTAGAGCACACGAGAAATGTTATAATAGTTTACGATGGAGAAGTCGGTTTTATAACTTCTGATAGTATTTACCTTGAGGATGAGAGCGGAGTTCCCATCGACGTCAAGGCCAGGATTAGGAAAATAGATTGGACACCTGATATGGCTAAAAAGGAAGGATATCCTCACTTTATGATAAAAGAAATCCATGAACAGCCCAGGGCTTTGAGAGACACTTTCAGAGGCTTAGACGAAAGTGTTGAAAAAGCTTCAGAGCTTATACTGGAAGCCAGGAGGGTATACTTTGTAGCGGCTGGCACCAGTTATCACGCGTGTCTAGTCGGAGATTACCTGTTAAATGTTTTGGCAGGAATTCCATCACTTTCAATGATCTCTAGCGAATATAAAAAGTATAGAAAATCGATTGGAGAAGGAGATGTGGTAATCGCTGTTTCTCAAAGCGGGGAAACAATAGATACTCTAATGGCTATTAGAGTTTTTAAGGAAAACGGGGCTAGAGTAGTTTCCATTTCCAATGTTGTGGATAGTGCTATACCTAGAGAAAGCCATTACACGATATATACGAGAGCGGGGCCCGAGATCGGGGTAGCCGCCACTAAAACTTTTACCACTCAACTTCTAGTATTATCATGGCTTTCCCTCGCGGTAGCCGAGAAAATGGGCAAGCTTGGTAAAGGTGAAGCCGAGAAGTTAAGGAGGGAATTGGAGAGAACTCCATCCTTGGTATCGGATATAATAGCTAGGTATGAGGGAGTTACGAAAAAACTCGGAGAGGAGTTGGTGAACAGTAGTAATGCGTTTTACTTGGGTAGAGGAATAGGGTTGCCTATAGCGATGGAAGGAGCTCTAAAGTTAAAGGAAATAGCTTATATTCACGCTGAAGCTTATCCAGCTGGTGAAAGCAAACATGGGCCAATAGCGCTCGTGGAGCCAGGATTTCCCGTAATTTTCCTAGTTTTCGAGGATGAGTGGAAAAGACACATGCTGGGGAATATCGAGGAGATGAAAGCGAGAGGGGCTTATGCTATAGGCGTAATACCGGAAGAATCAGACTTCATAGAGGAGAGATTAGATAAGGCTATAGTAATCCCAAAACTGGAGCCTATAGTTGGAACTATAGTGTATTCAGTTCCGCTCCAACTCATAGCTTATTATGCCGCTGTCGCTAAGGGATATGACCCGGATAAACCTCGCAATTTGGCAAAAACTGTTACGGTGGAGTAGATGAAAGGTTTAGTTTTAGCTGGAGGAAAAGGTTTAAACATGCGACCACTTTCTCAGGACTATCCTAAAGTTCTCCTCAGGGTTGCTGGTAAACCCGTGATAGATTATGTTCTGGAAGGACTTATCTCAGCAGGAGTTGACGATCTGATAGTAGTAGTTTCCGATGAACGAGTTGAAGAGCATATAGTTAGAAAATGGGGTATGCATGCGAGCGTAGTTTATCAGGAGGGGGAGGGGTTAGAAGCCGCTATACTATCAGCGCTTGAATATTTTGAGAATTTTAAGCATTTCGTCCTAGCCTATGGAGATATAATAGCTCCTCGAGATTTTTACAAATTGATTTTGGACACCTACATTAATGCGGGAGAGAATCCAGTGCTCTCGACTGTACCGGTAATAGATGTAGAGAGCTATGGGATAGCTATTGTTGAAGGTAATGTCATAGCTGACGTTTCGCATGAGCCGTCAAAACTGCTTAAAAAATCATCATATGCATTAGCCGGAGCCTATGTGTTGCCGACAAAACTTTTTAAATATTTAAAAAGTGATCATTCTCTTCCGGATGCTCTTTCATCATTGGTTAAAGAGGAGAAAACTTTTACGGCTCATTGGACGGGCTACTGGGTTGATATAGGGTATCCCTGGGATATAATAGCCGCAAACTGTTATGTTTTAGGGAATTTAAAGTGTTCGCTTATAAGTTCTAAAGCTAAAATAGCTTCTTCCGCTATCATCGAGGGCCCTGTGATAATAGAGGAGAACGCTGTTATAGACCATAACGCCGTAATTAAAGGACCAGCTTATATCGGTAAAGGGGCGTTTATAGGCATGAACACATTCATACGTAAATACACCAGTATTGAGGAAGGAGCAGTTGTCGGAGCTTTCTCTGAAATAAAACGTTCAAGTTTTCAAACAGAATCCTCGGCGGGATCTTATAGTTTAATTGTAGACAGTGTTCTTGGATTCAGAGCGGTGATAGAGCCGAGAGTAACCGTATTGAGCGCTTTAGCCGAAGATAAGCGGATATTGAGAGAATTGCCGCTACAGGGCATTATCAAGAAAAAGAGAAAACTGGGAGTGTTCATGGGTCCCGAATCCCGGATAAAAGCAGGATCTATAATTCAGCCCTTCACGCTAATAGACGCGAAATCGATATTCTCTTAACTCCAAGCATATATACCATAGCGAAATAGAATTATGGGGATGAATATGTCGGCTCATAGACTCTTACATCCCCAAATGGTGGTTCTAGTAACCTCTGCTTTTTCAGAAGAGAAGTACAACGTTATGACGGCGGCTTGGTGCATGCCCACATCCTTTAACCCGCCGCTTGCAGCTGTCAGCATATCTCCGTTAAGATACACTCACGAGATAATATCTAAAACAGGGGAATTCGTGATCAATATTCCCGATATAGAACTATTAGACGTAGTGAAATACTGTGGATCGGTTTCAGGAAGGAATGTAGATAAGTTTGAGAAAACAGGAATAACTCCGATTAAAGGAAAGAGAGTAAGAGCGCCGATTATAAAAGAATGTGTAGCAGCGCTTGAATGTTTAGTAGAAAAATCCGTGGACACAGGCGACCACACTATCTTTATCGGTAGAATTGTAGATTACTGGATTAGAGAGGAAGTATTTAGAGATATCTACACGATGCGATTTAAGCCTATACTGCATCTAGGAGGGGACTATTACTGTACTATAGGAGAAATTCAATAGAAAGAGACAAAAAGAAAATTCGAAATTTAGGCTTTTCCTAAGAATCTGTATACTGTAGTTCCGCAGTGAGGACAGACGCCCTTGGCGGCTTTTCTGTTGTTCTTAAGGGTTACAACTTCAGCGTCTTTTATGGTTACTTTCTTTCGGCATTTTACACAAAAACCTTCATAAGTTTCCACTTTATTCACCTCCGAATACCTCATACAACTATGTAATATAAAAACATTACGCATGAAATATTCTTAACATTATTACCTAAAAAATAGAACTTTTCGCGCACAGATTTCCGAGCGCTGATACATATTTTCTAATTCTTGAAACCTTTCGTAAATCTATAAATTGTCAGCGTCTCCCATAATGTTCTTTTTTCTAACACCCTATCAAATACCCACTCTTTTCTCTTTGCCTCTAAGAGCAGTGAGGATACGGGCCCTAACGTCGAATAAGCTAATAGAATTCTTCCACCTTCTTTCAGAATACGACACACGTCTATGAAGAATTCCCTTATAATCCTTTGACATCCAAACCACGCCTGCTCCAGCTCGTCTCTCGGAGTTCCCTCTAGGTATGGAGGGTTAAAAATTACAAGTGAAAACGCTTTATCTCTAAAAGCTGAGGTCAAATCGCACGCCACGACATCACAGAATAGTTGAAGCATGTTTCGTTTTAGATTTTCCAGAGCGCAGCGAGTAGCACGTATGCTTATGTCGCTGGCTACAGTGAAGCGGGCTTTCCTAGCCACTACAAGTGCTAAAAAGCCGCTACCAGTCCCTAGATCAAGAACCAAGTCGCCGGGTTTCACCTGATTGCAGGCGGCGTTAGCTAAAAGTTCTGAAGAAAGCGTATAAAAGGGACTGAATACACC
>JALURF010000173.1 GCA_027017165.1 Thermofilaceae archaeon | reverse complement strand
TTCCCGATATTATCTTCACCAAATGTTTTGCGGAAATATTCGAAATCGTAATAAACCTTAAGACAGTTTACTCTGAGAATTTTAACAAATATTTTATATACTTAGACGGCAAGCCCGTAGAGCCAGGCGAGCCCGTTAAAACTCCTAAAGGAAAACATAAAATCGAGATATATTATAGGCAAGCTAAAGTATATGAAGAATATTTTGAAGTGCAAAAAAATCTACAAAAAATCGTGAAAATCCAGGAGTATAAATTGAAACTTCTACTCCCAAGCGCTGGTCCTACGTGGAAAATCACCGTACTACGAGATGGCGAGATTGTGGAATCTTTTGAAACCTCCGAGAATTCTCTCGTACTTCTCCTACCTGAGGGTGATTATGAGATAGTTGTTGAATCGGGCAGGTCAAAATGGTCTAAGGAAGTTTCACTAGACAGAGATACAACCATAGAGATTGGGAAGGCTCCAGTTTTACGGTTATCTATTAAAGATCAGTTCGGAAATCCTGTTCAAGTAACTGTAGTAGTGGATGGCAAGAAGTTCGAGATAAAAGGTAGTACGACGCTGGAATTAGAGCAGGGCGAGTACCTGCTTCAAATATACTGGAATAAAGTGCTGGTCGCGAGGAAATATATCAGGATTAGAGAAGAGGGGTTTGTTGAGGATATCGTAGTAGAATTTGCTAATCTAAAAGTTAGAACGTTAGATAGCGAAGGGGGTCCTCTTCAAGGATGTGTAGTGGCTATCTATTGGAGTGGAAACATGTTGCTTGCCAAAGCAACGGAAGCTAGTGGAGAAGTAGAGTTTAAACTTCCAAAACAAAGGTATAAGACTTTAGTAAATTGCCGCGGAGATTCTAAAGAGTATGAAGTAGATTTACGCGAAGATACGATTATAGAATACCTACAGGAGAAACCGTTGAGCAGGTGGATATTCTTATCGATTATAGCAACAATAGCTTCAGCTATTCTTCTCATAGTATTTCTTATTCTCAAAAGAAAGTTAAGCTAACATAGGAGCTTTGTCCACAATTTTGTTTACAAAATATTTAAATATTGTCTACGGGTTTTCCATAGTGTGACCGAGGTTTTCAGCATCAGAATTAGGAAAGAGCTTAAGGAAGTTGTCAAGAAGTACAGAGATGTAGATTGGAAAGGCTTAGTTGAAAAGCTTATAGAAGATGTCGCGGCGCAGAAAGAATTGGAAAGAGCTTTGAAAAAGCTCGACGTTTTGCTTAAGGATTTATCCCCTACCACTGAACCTGCATGGAAAGCTGTTAGAGAGGCGAGGGAGAAGTAGTGTATGTTATAGATGCTTCCGTATACGCCAGTTTAGCCGTTAAAGATCAGTTTTATAATATTAGTAGGCGATTTCTAGCAAAGAGTAGAAGTCTGAAGTGTGTAACCTTAGATTTAGCCTTAATTGAAGCTTTCAACGTGCTTTGGAAACATGTGTATCTCTTGAAAAGGATTCCTATTAACTACTACTTGGAGATTTCAACTATGTTGGAGAGAATATTCGAAAATAGTGTAGTTAAAGTATACAACGCTGCTCGAGAATGTGAAAATGCTATTCATATATCAGTTAAATACGGAATAACTGTTTACGATGCTGTATACGTTTCATTAGCCGAAAAATTGGGATATAAACTGGTTAGCTTTGATGAAAAACTCAAAAACAGACTTAAGGAATCAGAGCTAGAGAGTATTATCTATATTTTACGCTAGAATTACGCAATAACAAATATAGGTCGTTAAAGATTTTCTATATTCTGCAACAATGGCGATTTCGCGCTAAAGATGAGATTCGAAATAATTTAAATTTATCTAGTCTATTTTCATCGAATGTGTCGTGGAGGAGTGTAGCGTTAGTAGTGGCAATTGCGTTTTTCTTAGTCATATCCTTCACGCTCCTTAAGGAGGAGAGTTCTGATTTAAGATTAACTGAACCGATAATAGAAGCTCCGGGATATGTCTTAGAGGGTGAGAGGGTAAAAATTGAGGTTAAATTCGAGAATTCTGAATTGGTAAGAAATGTTTTCCTAATTCTCGATAATGGGACTAAGCTTGCGGGGAACCGGATAAATAACCGCTATATATTCACAATCTCAGCTACGGAGGATATTGCCAATTCTACAATAGTGGTTGTGGATAGAGGGGGTCGTCGATTCGAGAAAAGAGTTATCATAAAAGTTGAGAAAACGAGAGAGTTTATTGAAAAATATTCCGAGAAATATGGTATTAAAGAATCGATGTTATGGAAACTGTACAGGGAAGAGCCGCGGCTAGTCTATTTAAGTATCAAAAAGAATTCTCCGAGGCTTAAAATAGCCTTAGACTATGCTGAGGATTATGAGGATTTCTCTACCGCGGTTAAAATACTAGATCCTAACGTACTAAAAGTTGCGGTTATTGTTGAAAACGGAGGAAAAATATCAATAAAAGAACTACAGGTACCTTATGCGCTAGCCTACTGTCCAGCCTATTCTATAGATGAAACTTTGGCAAAGCGAGCGGATTTAATACTTGGATGCACATATTCCCGTTTTCCGCTTCTAAAACTCCCTCCTTGGGTAATCAAGACTGAAGTACTTTTAACTACTGAAACACTTCAAGAGTACTCAAAATTCGACAACAGAACTCTAATTCTTCCTCAAGGAGAGTATAATTCCACGGTACTTCAAATACTCGAAGAAATGGGGGTAAAAATAGCTGTAGCTCCGTTTTCTAAAAAGCTTAAGGTCTACGAACACGACAGTCTACTTTTAATAGCGACTCCGGAGATAGGCGTTTTAGAAGACCTGGCTCTGATCTATATCCCAGCATACGACTGGAAGAATTGGAGACTCTTAGAAAGCTTGGCGCATGAGAGGCTATTTAACAAATCTGTTATAACGCTACCTTTCAAGATCTTTGTGAGAATAGCTAGGGAATACGCCGTAAGGGAGGAGGAATTATCATATGAAACTGTGGAGGTTAAGTTGAAGGATAAATGGATCATCTACTCTCAACTTTTAAGAGAAGCTGATTCTCTTTTAGAATACATTTACCACGAGAGAGGAGGTAATCAAGGACTAATTGAATACGGCGAAGCCATCTGCTCTATTTTAAAAATTGAGCCCTTCCTGTCGAGCGGAACTTCTAAAGAGGTAGAGGAGGCTATAATTGAGTTAGGGCTGGCTTTAAACAAGGTAAAGAGGAAGGCTAAAATCGCTAGATCATGGATTTTCTGGCTGCAGAACATCGATTATGAAATACTACTAGGCCTACCCGTAGACCTAGCTGTAATAGATCCTGATGAGGCCAACTTTACAAAAAACCAGATTCTTGAACTAAGAGAAACGGGAAAATTGATCATAGCGTATCTCAGTATTGGAGAAGCCGAGGATTATAGAAGCTACTGGAAGGAGGAGTGGTACGTTAACCCGCCTGAGTGGCTGGGAGAGGAGAATCCTGAGTGGAGAGGTTGCTACAAGGTGAAATACTGGATGGAGGGATGGCGCGAGATAGTCTTTAATAGGCTTGACGAGATCGTTAAACTAGGCTATGACGGGGTATATCTAGACGTTGTAGACGCCTATGAATATTGGATGGAGAAGGGCTATTCGGAAGCTAGGGATGAAATAGTTAAATTAGTGATTGAAATATCTCGGAAGGCTAAAAAAGTAGACCCGGATTTTTTGATAATACCGCAGAACGCGGTAGAACTAGTCGCTATCCCGGAGTATCTAAAGGCTATAGATGGTATAGGCAAAGAGGATACCTGGTTTCTACTAGATGAACCTAGACCAGCCGAGCTCGTGGAGCGAGACTTAAGGTACTTAGAGGTAGTGGCGCGGAGCGGCAAGATAGTCCTGGTAATAGACTACGTCACGGATCCCGATAATGTCGAGTCATTCTTTAGCGAAGCTTTAAAACACGGCTATGCGGCTTATGTAGGGCCTTTAGAGCTAGATAGTGTAGGCTTTATATCCGACAAGGGTAAAACTGGTTAAATTATTTAAGAGATCGTAGACGATAGTATGTTAATGGAGGGTCTCCTCTCCCTTGGAAAACGCGAATTAAAATTAATATTCACGCCGGACTCGAGAAAACTGGCTATATTCACCGCGCTATCTTTGATATGCGTAGGAGGAGTTATTCAATCATATGCGTTTATAGATGAGGTTCCGGGAATTCCTAAACCTCCCTTTTACGATTTACTAAAGCCTTTTTCAATATGGCCTGCATGGGTGTTGCTCGCCGCCCCTCTCTACATAATATCGTATATCTTTAACTTAACCTACCTAGTAGACCGTCTCCCTCCCCTTGGAGGCGTTAAAATCCCGCTTTTCAGCGTGTTATACTCTTATATCCTATCGTGCTGGTCTATCTACGTCTGGGATAAGTGGTTGAAAACTGATAAGCTTAAACATTTAATATTGGGGCTCGGGGTATTCACGGCTTTTATAATAAATCCGCCTATTATACTCACATCTTTTCCCGGAGGAGTCTCTTATATTCTTTCAGGCTTTCTACTGATCTCCATAATTACGGTTCTCTACTCGATTGCTCTATACGGCTTTATAAAACTTCTCGCTTCTCTCGCGAAAATTCTCTACAAAAAACTCAGATTAAGCAGCCGTCAATAAAACGCCAGAGTTCCCTTCCTCTTATTCTCATTTTCTAAAAACTTTAAAACGGCATAGCTTAACGAGAGAATCATTAAAGCTAGAAAGAATACGAGTAAAACTTCTAGTCGTTCATCTATTAGAGAGGGCGTGCCTAAGGCTGCGTGGCGGGCTAGGTCGACCGCATAGGTTAACGGTATCGCGAGCGAGACGTAGCTTAATATTCCTAAGTTTTCTATAGGGAAGAAAGCCCCTGTGAGGAATATTAAAGCTATCTGTAGTAGATTCGTAAGTATGGCTGGCTCTTTAAATTTTAATATCGCGGCTCCGTAGAGGGTGGAAAATCCTATGGTAATTATCACGAGCATTGCTAAGGAGTAAAGAGTTAAAACGGGTTTGATAGGCGTTAAAGTTACGTGGAAAGCCGTGTGGAAAACTACGGCTGTATAGGCAGAAGTTATCAAAACGTCTAGAAGTAGGGGACCTGCTCTCCCAATGAAGAGTACTACTCTATTCGCGTTCGTCGAGAAAAGTAGTTCAAGAGTTCCGTTTATCTGCTCTCTCCTTATAGACATTCCCACAACTCTCAGGCTCGTGTATATGAGTACTAGGAATATCCAACCCCAGTAAAAGTTTCTATAGAAGAATCCGTTCGCGAGTTCCTCCTCAGGCACAAAGAGCATAGCGGGGAGCATGAAGAATAACAGCCACATAGGTAGTGCGATCATATCTGAGATAAACCATAGCGGATACCTAGAATACTCTTTAAACTCTTTCCAAAGAGCCAACTTTATCTCTTTTACTAAGTTCAGTAATCTAGTAGAGATAGATTTCACCCGTAACTCTCCCTCTCCTCTCCACTATCTTAAATACTAGATAGCCGAGAAACGGGTAGATAAGACACATAGCCGCCAGATACCATAGCTCGGGGAACGCGAGAAGCGTTCTCTGGTGCGCTATTAGAATCTTCCTCATCAATTCAATCGTATGGCTAGTCGGTAATAGCTGGGAGGCGAGTTTAAGCCATCCAGGTAGCACGGCTATGGGATACGCGACACCGGATAAAGTTGAAATCGCAGAGTTTAAAGCGTTAACCAGTGAGGTTACTTCTTTAAATTTTAGAGTTAAAGCTATTATAAAGAAAGATATCCCCGTTATCGGGAGCACTCCAACGGCTAGAACTATCAAAGCCAGAGCGTAATCGAGCAGGCTTATCTCCTCCGCAGTTAACAGGAGAGGAGCTGTCGCCGCCACAAAAATGCCGAAGGAGGCTAGCGATAAAATAGTGGTTACTGCGAAGAATATAACGAATCTACTAGCCGGGCTGACCAAGTTGAGCTCTAAAGTTCCATTCCTAAGCTCTGCTTTAATAGTCATGTGGGTCATTTGAAGTATTATGATTGAAATCATCATAATACTGCCTCCTATAACGTTAAATAATAGGAAGTTCTCAATTCCAGTTCTGTTCTTAAAAATCATTAACGCTCGAGGTCCCGCTAAGAGCTCGCCCATTCCATAGAAAATACCCGCTATTATATACGGTAAGAATACGAAAAACGCAAAGGCTAGAGGGTAGCGACTCATAATTAAATACTCTTTAGTTATAACAGATCTAAATTCTAGATACTTATGTTCTATCCACTTCATCTTCAAAAGCCCTCCCGGTTAGGCTTATAAAAACGTCCTCCAAGCTGGGCTCTACAATCCGCACATAATCTATTCCTATACCGTATTCGTAGAAGACTTCTAAAACCTCGCGTACAGCCCTGCTATCCCCGCCTTTTAAAGTTATCCTAAACTTCTGTTTCTCAGCCTCAAGACCTGAGATTGCAACTTTTTCTATGAAATCGTAAGATTCAAGTTCGCGGAGTAGATCCCCTATAAACCTCGAAACCTCAACCTCTATAACTCTCTTCTTCCTAAGCAAGCCCTTAAGCTCATCTAGATTACCCATAGCGACTATTTTTCCTCGGCTGATCAACGCAATCCTATCGCACAGCATCTCCGCCTCGTACATGTGGTGGGTCGTCAACATCACAGCTTTGCCCTCTTTCTTCAACTCTAGGATAACTCTTCTTATAGAGCGGGCAGATCTAGGATCTAAACCCAAGGTAGGTTCATCCAAGAAAACTACCGGTGCGTCATTTAGCAAGGCGCGGGCAAAAGCGAGCCTAGCTTTCATGCCTAGACTATAGGTCTCGACAAGCCTATCGGCAGCATCTTTTAAATCTACGAGATTTAACAAGTAATCTATCCGCTTCTCCGCCACACTTTTAGGAATGTGGTATAGCCCGGCGAAGTATAGCAGATTTTCTCTGCCAGTGAGTTTCCAGTAAAATCCTCGCTCAACGCTCAGTGTAACGCCTATATTCTCTCTGACCTTGTGAGGTTCTTTTAAAACACTATAGCCGTTTATATAAGCGTCTCCTCTATCCGGGATTAGGAGGGTTACTAGCATTTTTATAGTAGTAGTTTTCCCGGCGCCATTAGGGCCTAGAAGACCGAAGATTTCTCCTTTATTGACCTCGAAGCTTACTCCGTCCACAGCTCTGATTATTCGTTTCCGTTTAGAGAATAGACCTCCTTCTCTAATTGTAAAAAATTTGGCTAAATCTATAGCTTCGACGAGCGGCATTATTATTCAATGAAAACGTTTAGACACTATCTTATATAGCCTATCCTAAAATTAAATCTCTCATTGACTACATTAGTATGCCATATAGGCACTAGAGTTATACTATATCGATATTAACCACAGAGGTTTGATTTAACCTATGCAGTTTAAGATGTTGATAGCAGTGTTGATAACGATTTTAGTAATATTCTCTATCTTCCTAACGACGAGAAGTCGGAAGCAGACAGTAACCATCTACAGAGATGGATTCGGCATACCTCACGTAGTTGGAGAAAGCGAAGAAGCTGTAATGTACGGTTTCGGCTATGCTCAAGCTGAAGATCACTTAGAGGATATGATAGTGAACTATCTAACCGCAACTGGTAGGCTATCCGAGTTTTTCGGAGAAAAATACGTTTCCACGGACTATAAAACAAAAGCTCTCAAAATCCCAGACCATGTCTATAAGTACAGAAGTGAACAGATATCCGATGAGGTTTATAAGTTAATTGAAGCTTTCGCCGAGGGGGTAAACAGCTATATAGAAGAGCACAAAGATGAGTTGCCCAAGTGGATCCAAAACTACAGGGTAAAGCCCGAAGACGTTATAGCATGGGGGTACTACATGGCCTTAGCTAGAAGCTTAGGAATAGCTGAAGAAGAACTTAAAGGAGTGAAAACTCTTTTCGAGGAAAGTAACGAGTGGGCTATAGGAAAATCCAGAACCGCCGATGGATCGGTTATCCTGCTAGCTGATCCCCATCTTCCTTGGACTGGCATGAATAGGTGGTATGAAGCCCACCTTGTAGGCGGCAAGCTCAACGTCTACGGCGCAACTTTCTACGGCATACCTTTCATAGTCATAGGGCATAACGATAGAATAGCCTGGACTTTGACCAGAAACGGCCCCGATTTAGCCGACGTATTTATCGAGAAGCTGAACCCGGAGAATCACCGGCAATACTTGACTGAGAATGGTTGGGAGTTCGTAAAGGAGGAGACCATAGAGATTAAGGTAAAGACTGCGACAGGATATAAAGTGGTTAAGAAGAAGGCGTACTATACTAGGCACGGCTTAGTAGTCGAGTATAAG
>JALURF010000172.1 GCA_027017165.1 Thermofilaceae archaeon | reverse complement strand
CTCATACACTCTCCAAACCCTTTTAGGAGTTACAAGTTTAACATAGAAACCATTTCTTTTTAAGAGAGATTTGACGGAGTCTACGAATTCCTCTGGTTTTATCAAGGGGTTTAATGAGAAAAGCTGAATAATAGCATTTGCTATATCGCTATTTTTAGGATAAGGTTTTTTCTTCTGTTTCATTCCAAATCACATCTTTTATACATTGAGGAGGTACGATATCGACGACATAAACATATTTTCCTGCTCTTAAAACCTTTATTCCCCTTTCTCTAAGAGCATCGGCATCTACAACTATGACAGTTGGTCTTCCCTTCCATCTTTTAGCGTTTTGCCATGCTTCCTCTAGGCTTGATGTTAGATGAACTTTTTTCCTCTTCATAGGCTTTATACCAGTTTTTAAAATACTTCTAGCTCTTCTCTCCGTCGTCCCATGATAGAGTATTTTCACGCTTCTATCCCCCTCATACTTTATCTCCGCCTTTACGCTGTGCCCGTATCTAGCCCTTATCCTATTGTTGAGAAGTTCAAAGCGGCCTTTGGGGTCTAGATGGACTAGCGCTATTACGTGTTCGCGTGTAAGCCAGGAATAGCTTCTCCGGCTCCTCTTTATAGCCTTTATCAACTCCTCTATTTCGACGAATCCCTCACGGTCTAAATGAACTCCAAAGCTCTCTGGGAAATGGCGGAGTATGCCGGATACTAGTTTGCTCAACTTAACTCTCTGCTCAGAGCTCATTATCAACTTCGCTTTAGCGTTACAGTGAACACTATCTTCTATGTAAGCTCCGCAGATTCTACACTTATACACATCCTTTAACTCCGCCATATTAGTCAGCCGTGTTTCGCGAAAAGTATGGCTATAATCACGATTATAAGACTTGATGCTATATACGGTAGTGAAGGAGAAACTCCCGCGAGGAAACCAGCTATCATAGGCGTGCCCAGATTTATTATCTTCCTAATCCCGGCTAATGCTCCCAACATGGATCCTTTAGCCTCTTCCGGTATGTTGGAGAAAAGCGCGTCAAGGTAAAAGGGAGTCATTATAGACTCTCCAAGTGAGAATGCAAAAGCAGATATAAAGACATGGAATATTTCCGTAGAGAACCCTAAAATGCCGAACGCGACAGCTATTAGGAATATTCCGATTAGCGCGAGTATTCTCCCTTTACTCTTATCTACTTTGAGTAAGGGGAACATGAAAAAAGCCATCGTAAAGCCTACTATGGATTCGTAGATTCCTATATGGAATAGACCTCCTCCGAATTTTTCTATAAGTAAGTTTACTAGGATAAAGGTGGGAGCTAGACTATAAGCTACGGATAAGAGTATTAAGATTAGAGCTAACGGTATGAGTTCTCTCGGTATTCCCTCCTTATCTTTACTTTCCTTGCGAAGCTTTACCTTTTCCCCAACTTTGGGGAGCCAGCCTAGGGGTATATACGCGTAGAAGAGAGATAAAACTGCTATAACTAATAGGCTTAACTCTAAATTTTCTCGATAAACAGACAATATGTATCCGATGAACGGGTAGAATACTGCCTGAGTTAGATAGGGCAAGATATAGTGGTATATGAAAGCTTTACTTCTTATCTCCTCAGGATAAACTTCGTACTCGTATACGGGATACGCCGGGTAAAGCCCGCGGCTTAGGTATTCTATAGCTATGGCTGCTAGGATCAAGAGGTATTGACCGAAGGTAAAGGCGATGAAGTATAGAGTGTAGGAAAAGAAATCAATTAACGCAATGGCAGCCATTAAAGTGTTAGGCGAGCTCCTATCTAAGAGTTTGCCTACGATGAAATTAATAGCGGAGCTTGTAACCATTCCGGCTGTATACAATAAACCGGTCTCTTCCACGCTGAGCCCTTTCTCGAACATGAGATATGGTATAACGTACCACCAGAACAGAGTAGGGGTTATCATGCAGTGATAAAATATGTATCTCCGCGCCGCTCTAGGCAGTTTACTCCACGAGCTCATCGCAATCGGCGGAAAACGTAAGTATGCCGTTTTATATTTCTTACGTGATGCAAGCCTATATCTCTGTAGATTTAGAAGGCATGCCCTTTATAGTGAGCGTAGACCATCTCAGCGTGGGTAAGCCATTATATGAGGAAGCTAGGAAAATAGCTACCGAACTTGTTTTAGCAGCCGCTGAGGTTCTAAAAGAAGAGGGGGTTGAAAAAATTATAGTAGCTGATAGCCACGGCCCGATGGTGAATATTAAAGTGGAGGATTTACCCGAATATATTGAGATAATTAGAGGTTTCCCCCGCCCGACGAGTATGGTTGTAGATGTCAAACAGGCTGATGTAGCTCTGTTTCTGGGGTATCATGCTAGAGCTAACACTGCCGAGGCGGTTTTCGACCATACTTATAGCGGGGCTATCGTACGCTACTTTAAAATTAACGGCGTAGAAGTCAGCGAATATCTCTTAAACGCGTACTATGCCGGACACTTTGATGTTCCGGTAATCCTAGTGGCTGGAGATTCTAAACTTTTAGAAGACGTGGCCAAATACACTCCTTGGGCTGAAAGAGTCGAATTGAAGAAATCCTACTCGAGATATTCGGCTAAAAGCCCGAGCCTAAAAGCTTTAAAAAACAGGGTAAAGGAATCTGTGAAAAA
>JALURF010000171.1 GCA_027017165.1 Thermofilaceae archaeon | reverse complement strand
CTATAAGACATTGCTATATCAATAAGATATCAGCGAGTTTGACACTTAAGTCTTTACTCTTTCTACCTCGGCTCCATTGGCTAGGAAGTATACAAAGGCATAGAAGGGGACTTCGAGAAAATCCCCCTTCTCCGATAAATCTATATTCAATACTTTCTTTGGAGGATTTTTGAGTATGATTTTCACTTCTTCGGATGGAAAAACTACTGCATGTTTTTCTACATCAAATTCTTCAAGTTCATGATAGCTTAAAACGGCAACTTTCATGCCAGTTTTCCCGTGGAGAGATTCCGGCAGCCTTATCAATCTCTTGATGTCTATTGTCACTCTCTCGTCTATTTTCACCCCTTCCTCCTCCACTATAAGCTGAATTACTTTCTCCCAGCTCTTCGAATCTATAACCTTGTTAAGATATCCTAAGTCAGGTGGAACGTTCTCCAGTCTTCTTACTGCTTCGTCGCGTATTGATAATATTTTTTCTATCTTTTTGGAAGAAAAACCAGCCTTTTCAAGTTTTTCCTCTAAAGCATTAGAGGAGAAGAGATTGTAGAGGGCTCTCGTTATTCTTCCTAGCCAGGCCGGAGCGCCAAAATCTAAAGTATAGGGAGGATATGGCGAAGATTTAGCCGGGATAAAAAACCTATAGTCTACCCCCACTCCCCTTATATAGTCCGATATCTCTCTTCTGGAGTCCTGATCGAGTGTTAGAATTTCCTCCTCATCGATATGGACGTGGAATCCTCTATGTCCTGAGAACGTTATTACCATCTTCTCTTTCGAAAAGCCAAAGTCGTTAATTAAGAAGTCTATCAGTTTTAGTGTCTCATCTCTCGCTACAGAGAGACAGGTATCACAGATCCACGTTTCCCTTTTTATTTTCTCACTACCACAACTGTAACAGGCTTGAGGCGGAACGCCCCATCCTGACGCTCCACAGTCTAAACAAAACCATTTATCGTGTAGCTCTTTACAAGGCGTGTCTATATGATCTACGTCAATATCGAATATTAATTCTGCTCCTAGCCACGTCTTCTCGTTCATATTACTAGCCGCTGGATACTCATAGTACGCTGAAGAGTAAAATACGTGGCGTGGAGTATTTTTCTTAAAATGCGATATAAGTTCTTCTTTCTCATTAAATGCTATATGTCTGTGCATGTATTCTTCTTTTCCAAAGTACACGAAGGCGAATTCTCGTCGGGGAAGCGATTTAGGGACATAGACTTTTGCTTTTTTATAGTACTTGGAGAAGAGCAGTTTAAGGGACTCGCTTTTCTTCAACATGTTTTCTTTTTCTCATAATTCCCTTTCTGTAGTAATATTGGAGCGGATGTTTTATGTTTTTACAAGTTTTTCTATCGTCTCTGCATAAACCGTAGCTCTTCATATTCTCGCATTTAAACGGAGAATACCTTATTCTTGAACCTCTTAAACCGGCGATATGTTCTACTTGGTAACGGGCTATATTCTCGTTAAAATCAGGCGAGTGTCTAAATATTTCAAGAACCTCATCTACTGTTTTTCCAATGTTGAGCAGAAATGCTGCTAGGGCGAACCGGCCTACATGTGGGATGTTTTTCCCCGCTTTTGCATCGTTTAGTAGAGCAGCGATACAGGGAGGATATGCCTCTTCTCCGTAATCTACGGTTTTCCATTTCTCAATTTTCGCTTTATACCTGCTCCAGGAAGATCTAAGCTTCTCGATCCACGGCGAGAATAAACCAAGAGAATCTTCTAGCTCTATTTTCTTGTTAAGCCGCTCCAGTATGTACATCTTTACGGCTTCTTCTAAAAGTCTCACAGCGTCATGTTTAGTAAGTAAAACCTCTCCGTATTCTAAAATTCTATTTGATAATTTCCATGCCGGAGAGTGTTCGGGAATATGAGTAAGATAGTCTTTAAAGAATAGCCTAAACACGTATCCCTGAAATCTGTTATCTTCGTTAAACGCTATCTTCCAGTCGAAAGTGTCGGAGGCTAGGTACAGTATTTTTTCCGAGGGTTCATTTCTAAGGAATAGAGATGCTCTTTTCGATTCGGCTATAGCGTATCTCGTCGAGAGGAGGGAGTCCTTTATACTCCCTACTAGCAGCACTGCCGTGGGGAAAGACAGTATTTCTACATCGAGGTCTTCATCAAAGAGAGGAGGAATTATTCTTTTCTCTATGGCGGCGCTTACGCGCGAATAGGCTCTCTCTAATATTTTTTGCCCATACGGAGTTCCAAAATCCTTGTAGTCGAAGTTAAGCTCTTTTATGTATTCACGGGCGTCTTTTGAAAACGGATATTTAGCTAAATCTTCTCTTGTAAAAAGAAAGTCCATTTTACTTTTCTACTCCTCCATTCGAGGAGCCAGGTAATACGTTAGCCTACCGCCTCCAGGCAACTCGAAGGTTAGCGAGAGAGGTTTATTAGACGCGAACTGAAGCAACGCGGCATCAGAGAGCGGCGTCGCTTTTTTAACCATATCCGATAATAAACTTAGGCCATACACCGCGGAGGAGGGTTCTACAACTTCATATTCTATTAGTGAGCCGTTTTCAAGTGAGAATTTAGCTTCAAACTCTCCTCTATCACTTCTGGCTGATAGAGATAAGTAGTCCTCTTCGCCCCTAAACTTGACGCTATCGCTTATTAAGGCAACGTCGTTGAGTGCATCTTTTAAAGTATCACTTAACATTTTAGCCCTTACTGTGAAGGTTACTTTAGGCGAGGGGAGTTCTTCTCCAAAGATATCCAGTAAAGGTATGGAGAAGGATCTCTCTGCTCTGCTTAAGATGACGATTTTTAGGCGTTTTTCGCCGACTTCGAAGACTACTCTTTCATCGGCTTTTCCTCTCTTAATTATTTTGTTTAATTCATCGAAGTTTACCCCTATCTTTACTTCTTCTTCATCTATTTGATACTCTTCGAAGATCTCGGCGGGGAGTTCTAAATCAACCATAGCTATTCTCGACGGGTCTAAAGCCCTTAGCTTGAGCCCCTCCTTTGTAGCTACAAAGTTAGCCTCATCTATCAAGGTGGCTAGACTAGCTATCAAATATTTCCATTCTCGAGCATCTGGATATACGAATCTTAACATATAGACCCCTTCTCTTGAAATACTTTCATCGTGGTATTTATCTCTAGCGAGGAGAAATAAGACCAAATGTAAGCCTGCAGCGTAGACGCGCAAAGCTTAAATAGAAAAACCATATGAAGACTCTAAAATCTGGTGAAGAAAGTGAAATATTGTCCCCACTGCGGCACTTTGCTCTTACCTAAAAGAAGAAACGGGAAAACTATACTCGTATGTTCTAAGTGTGGGTACTCGGAGGAAAACAAACCTAGTAAAGGGTATCGGGTGAGAGGCAAGATCTATCATCATCCCTCACAGAAAATATACGTAGCTGAGGAGAGAGTACTTCTCCCACGCACTAAAATCATATGTCCAAAATGTGGAAATAATGAAGCTTATTATTGGATGCAGCAAACCAGGAGCGGAGATGAGCCTATGACGAGATTCTTTAGATGTACAAAATGCAATTACACGTGGCGAGAGTACGAATAATCAGCACATTACTCGAGCTTTCTAAACACTCACGAAAAACTTAAATCCAGCACTATCTACAAACTATGTGGGCCGGTAGCTCAGGGGAAGAGCGCCCGCTAACAGGTATCTACCTGTCGGGAATGGCAAGTACCCCACCCAAACTGCGGGAGGGCGGGGGTTCAAATCCCCCCCGGTCCACTTCTCTTACCTAAACAGCGATGAACTTATATTTAGGATATAAATTGTCTTGGTAGTCATACTCGAGGATGTTGAAGATGGAGGAATTAAAGACTCTAGACGGCAAGGAGATAAAGATACTAGGGAAATGGTCAGTAAAGGATGTAGTAGTCAAAGACCCAGGATTGAAAGCGTATATTAACTTAAGGCCGGTCTACCTGCCTCACTCAGAAGGGAGACATGAGAAAAGGAGATTTGCTAAGTCGAAAATCTCTATTGTCGAGCGTTTAATAAACCAGGTTATGCGTCCTGGTAAAAACACGGGCAAGAAAATGATGGCTATTAATATTGTCAAGCGCGCCTTTGAGATAATCGAGCTGAAGACTGGTGAGAACCCGATCCAAGTGCTTGTTAGAGCTATTGAAAACGCGGCTCCAAGAGAGGAGACTACTAGGATAGCGTACGGTGGTATTCTATACCATGTTTCAGTCGACGTAGCGCCGCAGCGTAGAGTAGACTTGGCTCTTAGACATCTGGTTCAAGGAGCGCGTATGGCTGCTTTTAGCAATCCAAAGACTATCGAGGAATGCTTGGCTGATGAAATTATTGCGGCGGCAAACAACGATACGAGCAGCTACGCCATCAGGAAAAAAGAGGAGATAGAGCGCATAGCGTACACCGCGCGCTAGTAATTGGCCTCAATTTCCTGAACGCTATAATAATATCTGTGAATTCTCTCTCTTTATATAGATTGGTGAACTCGATGTCTGAAACTTTGTGGATAGAAAAATATAGGCCGAAAACTCTAGATGAGATGATAGACCAGGAGGAGGTCGTAGCTAGATTAAAAGATTTTGTAAAAGAGAAAAGTCTTCCTCATTTACTTTTTGCGGGACCTCCTGGGACCGGGAAAACAACAGCGGCACTTTGTCTAGCCAGAGAACTCTATGGTGAACATTGGAGAGATAACATACTTGAGCTCAACGCGTCGGACGAAAGAGGTATAGATGTTATCCGTAGGAGGATAAAGGATTATGCCAGAACTATGCCTGTAGGCGAGGTTCCGTTTAAACTTATAATTCTGGATGAAGCAGATAATATGACATCTGATGCTCAACAAGCTTTGAGAAGAACAATGGAACTATATTCTAGGAGTACTCGCTTTTGCCTTATAGCTAACTATGTTTCTAAAATAATAGAGCCCATCCAGTCGCGATGTGCTATTTTCCGTTTTCAACCCATACCTAGAGAAGCCGTTTTGGAGCGCCTAAAATTCATTGCGGAAAGTGAAAATGTTAAGATAACTGAAGATGGCTTAGATGCTATCTGGGAGGAGAGTCAGGGGGATTTGAGAAAGGCTATAAATATTTTACAAGCGGCTTCGGCGCTCGACGAAGTGGTTACTGAGGATGTAGTTTACAAGGTTTTAGGCAAGATAACGCCGTCGGAAGTTAGAGAGATGGTTAATTTGGCGTTGCAAGGAGATTTTCTCAAGGCCAGGGAAAAACTCCGAGTGCTCTTATACTCCTATGGACTATCCGGGCTAGACGTATTGAAGAGCATATATCGTGAAGTTATGTCCCCGAAAGTTTTATCCCAGATGCCGAACCATATGCAAGCCGAATTAATCGAACTAATAGGCGAGACCAACTTCCGGATAGTTGAAGGAGGAGATGATGAAATACAACTCTGCGCTTTACTGGCCAAGATAGCATTGAAGGCGAAAGGCGGCTAGGTGGGAGAAATCTTGAGTATACCCTGGGTCGAGAAGTATAGGCCAGCCCGAATTCAAGATGTTGCAGGTAATGATGAAGCTAAAAAGGCTTTTGTAGCATGGCTGAATAAATGGCTCGCGGGTAAACCTGGGAAAAAAGCTGCGCTGCTTTACGGGCCTCCCGGCACGGGTAAGACTAGTCTAGTTCATGCAGCGGCAAGGCAGTACGATCTAGAACTTTTAGAGGCGAACGCGAGTGATGTTAGAAATTCAGCGGCTTTAGAGAGGAGGATATGGCGGGCTTTAACTGAGAGCTCTCTTTTCGGTAAAAGAGCGAAAATAATACTTCTAGATGAGGTTGACGGGATAAATCCTAGAGAAGATGCTGGAGGGCTAGCTATGATTTTAAAGTTCATAGAAAATACGAGGTATCCGCTGGTATTAACTGCTAATGATCCCTGGGATCCGAAGCTTAGAACGCTTCGAGACAAATGTCTTTTGATAAGGTTTAAACCACTAGGCATCAGGATTATAACTTCCGTTCTTGCAAGTATATGTAAGAAGGAGGGAATATTCTGCGATTACCAAGTTTTAAGGGCTATTGCTGAGAAATGCAAGGGGGATCTCAGGGCCGCTATAAACGATTTACAAGCCATAGCCTTTGGAAAAAAGAGGATTACGCTAGAAGACCTAGACATGTTAGGATATAGGGCGAAACAAGCCGATATGTTCGAGATTGTAAGAATGGTTTTGGCAGCTAGAAGCCCGGAACATGCTCGAAGCGTTCTTTCGTTACCGTCTCTAGATTATGAAATGCTTATGCAGTGGTTAAGCGAGAATATTCCACATCAATATGCTCCAAGCTTACAAGCTATAGCGGACGCCTATGACGCTCTTTCCTTAGCCGATATATTCCTTCAGCGAGCTAAAAGGACAAACGAATGGAGTCTTCTTTCTTATGCTCTAAACTTAATGACTGTGGGCGTAGCATCAGCAAGAGATAAGCCAAAATTCCGCTTTGTAAAATACTCATTTCCTCAAAAAATACGCCTTCTCTCTCAAACTAAGAAGTACCGAGAGATCAGAAAGAGAATAGCGTCTGCCATAGCTAGAAAATGCCACGTATCAACTAGGACGGTCATAAGAGATATATTGCCATTCCTCTTCGTAATATATGAAGCAGATGCTAAGCTAGCTGAGGAGATAGTAAAATCTTTCGATATCTCTCCGAAAACCTTCAGGGCTATTATTAAACAATAAACCGCTAAAAGTACTTGTTGAGAAGCTCCTCAAGTTCCTCTTTAAATACTTTAAGAGGAACGCGGGGTATCCCCAAGAGCGTGGTCTTGCCCCTATATCCCTTTTTGGAAAGCTCGGCCGTAATTATTCCCAGAGATTTCAATGTATTCACGTACTCCCAAATCATGGTGTGTTTTCTAGGTCTTTCACCTAAATCTTCACAAATACTCGTATACTCCCGCTCGACGACACCAAGCGGAATTTTCGCCTCTCTTCTCTTGATTAAAACTCTCACTAAAGCATATAAGAAGAAAAGCTCATGTTTCCGAAGACTTTTCAATACATCTCGTGAAATAGAGGGGAAAACTGTGTTATAAGCTTCTCTTACATGTTCAGACATAATAACTGGGTCTCCCCTCTCTTCTGCGAGCTTACCCGCCCGCCATAACAATTCTATAGCGAGTCTGGCATCCCCCATTCCACCTTTATCATATCCTACTAATTCGCTTATCAATGTTAACGCATCTTCTTCAACGGCTTCTTGCCTAATAGCGCCCTCATTAACTATGCGAGACCAGAGAATATCGTATATCTCTCTTGAAGTATATGGATCAAATTTTACGATATTATGAGCTAGCGTACTCCTTATACTACTATCTATCGACGCTAAACTCGCCGTACTCCTGAATACGAAAATCATACTAACTCTATATTCGCCGGTGTGAATATCTTCGGAAATTCTAGTAAGATCGTATAAGACACCCGTATTCTCTCTTCTTACCAGGTAATCGGCTTCATCAATAGTTAATAAAAGATATTTATTGGAGGTTTTCAAGTGGTTCCATATAAGGTATATAAGCTCTTGAGAGGAAAAACCCCTTCTCGGAACTTTAATATCTAATTGGTCGGCTACTCTCTGCATTATGAGAAATAAAGTTCTATCTTTGTGACAATTTACGTGAACATACTTTATCGAATACCCATGTCTCTTAGAGAAGCTTTCAACTTGACGACCAAAATGTTTAGCGACGACAGTCTTACCGGTACCTATGGGACCTAGTAAGACGACTTTTACAGTAGCTGAACCAGGCCTAGTTACGAAACCCTTGAAATATAAGCCGAGACTTTTAAGCTGTTGACTTCGATGGGGCAACCTCGAAGGAACATATTCAAACGACAGTTTACTCTCATCTATAAAAATCTTTGAAGTACTCCGCCATATTTCGAACAGCGACATGATACTCTTAAATAATGTTGGGACTCGGATGATATTTAATATTTACACTCAAAAACTAGTATGGCGAATGCGAGAAAAGGAAATTTTTGCATTTCAAACAACCTGAGAGAAAAAACTTAACCTAAACTATGGAATAATACGGAAAGAATTTCTCAACTCCCACTAAGTTAGAATTTTCAATAAAAATCCACCTTAATGCCGAGGCGGGGATTTGAACCCCGGACCTTCCGGTATCTGCGATGTATCGACTTCAGCCGGACGCTCTCCCAGCTGAGCTACCTCGGCTGAGAGATAATCTGTAATACTCAAATTTAAACTCTTCGCAGTATATATACTCGAAGAAAAGGACCGAAAAGTTTATATAAATATATAGACCTGTGTTTAGCCGAGTCTAGATTCTAATGGGGGATGGTACGAGTTTGAAAAAGGTAGATGTTCTCAAACACGTGTTGGTGCCTCAACACATACTGCTGGACAGACAGGAAGCGAAGATGATCTTAAAA
>JALURF010000170.1 GCA_027017165.1 Thermofilaceae archaeon | reverse complement strand
GAGTAGGGCCTTTCATTTTTACGGAAATGAGACCTGTTAAAGTAGATTTAATAAGATACGCTAGAGAAAAATGGGGCGTTAACGTTATTGAGGTAGCCGATATAAGAGAAGCAGCTTCAATATTCTTCAACCGAACTTTCGAGATTCGGGTTATTAAAGAACCTAAGTATAGAGAGTTAACTAGGGAAATCTTCTCGGAAGTTGCCATCCAATTGATCGATAAAGCAAGCTCTATGGAAGATGACGTGAGAGCGGGTATAGAGAATAGCGATTTAAGCCCTGACGCTAAAAACCAGTTACTATCATTTCTCGACGAGAAAGCCACTAAGAATCTCGATAATGCGAAACGCGTTTCAGATAGCATGCCTTATGTAGCCGCTAGTCTAGCATTCAGAGCTTTAGTCGCTCTTCAATACGTGGATAATATATTATCCTATAGGGAGAAGGGATTAGGAAGTATAACCAGCAGAGTGATAGAGGTACTGGAGAAAGCGAGCGAGTCTATAGATACAGCTGTAGTGGATTCTTCCATGGATGTAGAGTTCGTCATGGCAGCGGAGTATAGATTGGAGAAAGCTAAGGAAAAATTCATTAAAGCCAATAAAACAGCTGACATCTACGAAAAAATGTACTTGCTGGCTTACTCAGAACAACAAGCCTATGCGAGCATGACATGGCTTAGCTTAACGGAGAAATTCTCTGAAGGAAAAGAACTACAACTCGATTATGTGAGGGAAATAGCCAGCGATTATTTGCTAGCGGCGAGGAATTCGTGGAGTTACGCTTATACTCTAATGTCGGAGACTGGTATATTTCTAGAAGAAGTAGATAGAGCGGAAAAAGCGTTTACAAAAGCTAAAAACGCTTTTGATGATGGAGATTATCTTCTAGCCTGTACATATGCTATAGAAGCATTAGTGGATTCCGAGTTGGCGTTGAATAAGATACACCTAAGAGCTGTTCAAGAGGATATAACCGAGGTATTCGTCGAAAAAGCTCGGGAAAAGGCCGTTTATTCTCTATCAATAGCCCAGAACTTTACCACACCCATCCTAGCCTCCAGCTACATGGAGTTAGCCGATTATGAAGAAGATTATGAGATAAAGCTTAGATTGTACAAATTATCATCTTACTACTCGAAACTCGCACTCCAACTAGCCCAGATCAAGGCATTTAAAAACCCAAGTATTACGAAAGAGAAGGAGGAGGGAAAGAAGGAGATTGAAATAGTCGAGAAAGAGAATACTCCCGATTATACTCCCTATCTCCTAGCATTAATAGTCGTGCTTATTGCCGCTGTGTTTACCTATATCCTTATATCAAAACTTCGAACTAGAGAGCCTCCCAGTATACAACAGCCAGTATATAGTTGAAATCTTAGTCAACAGGATAGTTGCTTCTCCCAATTTTTCACATAAAATATTCAGCATTCTATAAATACCGGAACACTTTAGTGTAATCTAAATGTCGTGATTGTATGGAGAAACGTAGGCTTGGGAAATCAGATTTATACGTTACGCCTATAGGATTGGGTTGTAGAACTCTACATAAAGTTGAGGCTGAGAAAGCTGTTGAACTTGTGAGAAAAGCCGTGGAAATGGGGATAAACTTTATAGATACGGCGAATATCTATGGTGGTGGGCGGAGCGAGGAAATAGTTGGAGAGGCTATAAGAGATTTACGGAAACGCGTAATCTTGGCTACTAAAGGAAGTATTGTTATAACTAACGAAGGCCTACCCTGTCAAGATTTAAAACCCGAAAGTGTTAAAAAAGCTGTAGAAGATAGCTTAAAACGTCTTCAAACAGATTATATTGATCTTTACCAAATACATTATCCAGATCCGGAGACTCCCCCCGAGGAAACTGTTAAGACTTTAATGGAGTTTATAGAATCCGGTATTATAAGATATGTTGGCGTGTCTAATTTCTCGCTCAAAGAACTGGAGAGATGGTCCGAGCTGATCGAAACACCTAGTATTCAAATACCGTATAATTTCCTCCAGCGGAGAATGTATGATAGAATTCTAGATTTTTGTCTCTCAAGACAGATTAGTATTATTGCTTATACGCCGTTGCTAATGGGATTATTAACGGAGAAAATAAGAGATAAAGACTTCATTCATAGCGGCGAAAGAGCTCATATTCCTTCCCGTATTCTAGAAGAATGCGGGAAAATAGTAGATAAACTCGGTTTAATGGGAGAAAGGCATGGAATGACTGCGGCTCAACTTATTTTAAACTGGCTTGCCAACCAGCCGGGCATAGGCTGTGTATTAGTCGGCACGAGCAGTATTAAACACGTTAAAGAGAATATTGAAGGAGTTAAGTGGAGAATGCCGTCAAGCGTTAAGAAAATGGTAGACGACCTTGTGGCAGATATTGAAGTAGATTTAGGAGATGAATTCTTTACTCAAAAAGTTAAAAAAGTCTTTAGTAACTATGCTGGAAAAACTGTTGCAATTCTCGAAATTGGAATGAAGTTCATAGTTCCTCCCGACGTAAAAGCAGGTGATACGATTAAAATCAACTGGTATGGAGAATATCTCGGAAAATGTTCATGACAGCGCTGAGTTGCCATGGGCTCCACTGTTTAGTTAACTACCAGGTATATGCGTCGCCGCTTTTCACCTCTATTGCTTCAAACTCCCAGACGCTAACTCTCTTATACCATTTCTTATTTCTAGGCATAGCTAAAATTTCCAGTACTTGCATGCGTTTCTCAGAGTTGCTAGAGAACATATGAGGAGAATAGGTGGTCTTTACGACTACCGCTGTGTCGGCTCCTTTATTCAATGTACCGGCTACGGCTATGGCTTCGATGAATGGAGGTACGGCGCCGTAGTCCGTAGCCATTAAAACGACTTCTATTGCAGTCTTTAATCCATAGCCTCCTATCATAACTAGAGTCTCTAATACAGCCCATGAAGGAGGCATAAAACCGTATCTCGCTAGGCTATAATCGACAGAGCCGCCGGCAAGAGTGGTGGCAGCGCGCTCAACTATAACAACTCCTAGTTCCTCCAATTTCCTTCGGATATCATCGCGGATATAAGGCCATCTCCTCCCTCTAATTTCGCAATCCCACTGCGGAGGACCAGAGACGCAGACAACCCTAGCGTCCAGTTCCTCGCTTTTTAATCGTTCACCAATTTTAAGCGCTGTTTCTCCAGTTATCGAGGCTACAATCACATATTTTAAATCTCCTCTTTTTAATCTTTCAACTACGACATCTACAACTTTATCGGTGTTTTGAGGACCAGGAGATTTAAAATATACTATCTTATCAACATGGAACATGTATACACCACAATTATCAAATCTAGAACATTAAAATGTTTAAATGCCCTGCAGATATAAGCGATTAAAGGAAATAACGAAACCAAGGAGAATATTGAAGAGATTTCAAGAAGAGAGTTGGACTGAGCGGCTTGTATGATTAATTTTGAAGATTTTTCTCGTTATTGCTTGTATCAGTATGTTTTCCTTAGCCGCATTTACTAATGATATTCTCAGTATGGGATTTTTATCTACTAGAATTATTCCTTTAAAGGCTCTATACCTTAACCACTGTGGAGCTTCATTGAGTAAGACTATATCAACCGGTATTTCGATTTTTTCAGAAAGCTCCTTGGAAAGTTCTTCCGAAAAACTTAACATATCTAGCCAGTCTTCAAATTTCGAGGAATCCAAGTACACGCCAACGTCTATATCGTGAATTTTCCTATTTTCGAGAAAACCGCCAAAAACAACGGCAAGCAATACTTCTTCCTTCAATTCTAGAAAATTCTTTAGTATAGCCATTATCTTCTCGCGCTCTTCGGGAGATACTTTAAACGCCTTACCTTCCCGAAACATATGCATATACCATTTCTACAAATTTTTTAATTATTCCTAATCCCCTACCTTTAGCCTCCCTATAAATCCTAGAATCGTCTACTACCCAGTACCTATGCACTAAAAGATTCCTCAATCCGACAAGTTTCTTCATTCCCGTAGCGGTGCTATTATCTAGGACGCCAACTTTACTTAATAAATCGAAAACTTCGCCATAGCTCTCGGGAACAAGCTCATACTCGCTCTCGAGTATATGGGTTCCTAGGACGGCAGAAGCTTCTACGATTTTAATAATAGCATATTTAACCGCATATCTCATCGTAATATCGTTTAAAAAACCTTCTTCAGACATGGAAACTGCTTTCTCAAGCATTCTAATAGCTTCCTCAATCTCGTATAAAAGACGCTTAACCCGAGCAACATCAATCTTCAAATACAGCCCCCATCACTAAACCTAATATCAAGTAGTATAAATCTATACTGAATTAATTCGCCGCGGAGGAAGAGAAGACAAAGAAAAAGTCATTCTGGAAGGATAGACTACTGATCCGAAGAAACGTTGCTACTTAGCTTGACGCATGAGAATAGCAGGTTTACGAGCACGTGGGCTGCCGCCGGGACCCATACGTTTCCCGAGAATACGAGCCCCAGGGAGTAGACAGCGCCGGTAATGAAAGTCTCGGCGAACCTCGATAGACGCCTTTCGTGTATGAAGTGTACGAGGCCGAACATAGTACTTAAGAAGAGAACCGCTTCTAGAGTGCCAATCAGCGGAATTGCTAGGCCCACCATCACTCCTCTAGTTAGGAATTCCTCGGGCAAGCCTATATAATATAATTGATCTTTAAGCTCGAGTAACAATTTCCGCGCACTGACTTCTTCCACTCCTACCTTAAAGCCTGTGCCTCTAAGCCTAAAGGCTTTAAAGGCGAAGTGAATGCACGCATTTAACAGCCATATTAGCCCGACCCACATCAAAGTCGAGAGGCTTCTCACGAGCAGAAGACGCGGCTCTAAGACCGCTATAGCTACTAGCGGAATGAGAAACCAAAACACGAATACGAGATGTGTTGCCAGGAAACACATCTCACTAAGTCTTCTGAAGAGAATCCAAACCACAGAATACCTTTGGATTATGTGGTTTCAGCATAGCCCAATATTTAATCTATCCATAATCTCTTTACTGCGGGTATCCTATCGAATTCTCTATCTTCACTTGCTATTAGGGTGATATTGTTGTTGATCATCGCGCCCAAGTGGAGTGCATCTGAAGGCTTAAGGTTGTGCTTGACTAGTATTTCTGTTGCATTATTGTATTCTTCTTCGCCTAGATTGAGGAGGTAGACGTAGGGAAGAATGTTTGATTGTATGAATTCTACTGAAATATCATATGGGATACCGTACTTCTTCTTAGAGATGTAGATTAACTCGTCTAGTACAAGTACATCGGTATAGGGCTTATATTTGGTCAAAATATCAATATAGAAATTCTCATATGGTATTCTATCTCGGGAATCCGTTAGCGCGTTAAGATATATGAGGAGAGGAGCATCTATGAATATCTTCATTGTTCAAACTCCTCCTCAAGATATGCTTGCGCTAGTTCACCGGGTTTAGGCTCTACCCTACCAGGTATCTTTTTTAAAAATTCAACATGCTTCCTCAAAGATTCTTTAAGCTTTCCGGCGTCAATTTTTCTTTTAGCTGGTTTGAGTATAATTCCATCTTTGATTTCAACAATAACTTCATCACCTTCATCTATGCCGACGGCCTCCCGGATGGCTTTCGGCAAGATGATATAACCTTTTCTTCCAACCTTTAATTTAAGAGTCAAACCAGGTTCACCTAAAGTATGACTAAGTAAAACTAATTATTAAGCCTTACTTGAAGTAATATTTTACATGAATATGCTAGCTTCTCCTCAAATACTAGTCAATTCATATTTACCGCTATTTTGACTTCTTACTATGAAGTTAAATTGTTAGACTATTCTCGAAAAATTGATAAATCTGCCGCGTAAATTGTAGTAGTATGGATCTGAAAGAATTAGCTGCGTATCAGAGAGAATTCGATAAAAGGCATGGATGGGATTGGAGTAATTTAAATAATGTTGAGAAAATAGATGCTCTAAACTATCTAGCTGTGGCATTAGCGGGGAAGTTGGGGAGTTCTGCAATCTCGTCAAGAAAATCACCCGAAGGTTTAAATCTTTAGGAGAGCTTCCTACGCAAGAAGAGCTAGATGATCTGTACGAAGAGCTGGTTGACGTCTTTATATACGTTTTAAAGGGGTCTGTAGAATTGTTTAACAAAGATTTAGGTAAAGAATATTTGAGAAAAATGAGGGAAAACGAGAAGCGCTTTAGAGAATTTAGAAAATAGGGAGGATTTTAGTTTGAAGAATTAGCTCTATTTCTTCTCCGGCACTTTAACGTATACGGGTATCGCGGCCAGTACTGTTGATAAACCGAAGAGATACGCCAGCCTGGGCGAGTCTAAATCGCTAAGTACGCCCATGGCGGCTATTCCAGCGGCGCTAAACGGCATTATCAGCGTTCTCCTCAGGCTTATAATAGTCGCTCTTTCCTCGCTAGGTATATAGACGTTTATCCAAGCCCCGACCGCTGGTCTTAGAAAACCGAATCCAATTTCGAATGGAAGGCCTGTCAATATGAATAGGTAGGGATTGTTTACTAGCGGGAGCAACGCAAAAGTAGTCGCGAAAAGCGTAAGAGAGAATATTGTAGTCTTCTTATATCCCAATTGTTTAGCTATTCTCCCGCCTAGATAGTTCGCTAAGCCGATTGTAGTCATGAAAATAGAGCTGGCTAATCCCAAGAGCCACTCGTCGGCGCCGAGCATTTCCATATAGGGAGCCCATGTAAGAGTAAAGTTGGGCGCACTCATCGCAATTAAAAAACCGCCTATAGTTAACCAGAGTAGAGGCTTATTCTTGAAAAGTATGCTAGCGCCGCCTTTTAGGAGAGAGAAATAAGTTCTTCTACTCTCTACTGCCGAGGACTCCCCTCTACCCTTTGTCCAGTAGAAGGCGATAAGCGCTGAGGCGAAGCTAGAAAATGCCCCCATTATAAAAGGTATTCTTAAACTGTACTCGGCTATGAGACCGCCTATAAAAGCTCCTATAACTCCTGTAAGCCATGAAAGCGAGCCACTAGTTCCCAGTATGACTGAAAGATCTTCAGATCTATTTTCCTCCTTAAGAGCATCTACGAGCCACGCGGTGAGCGCTCCGCTGTAGAGTGCCGCGCCGATAGCTGCTAAAAACTCTGAAAATAGGAATTCATGAAGTGTTCGCGATATGCTGTAACTCAGTAAGCCAAATCCGAAAAACAGGCAGGCTATAGCCGTTATCCTACCGCGGCCATACCTGTCCGCTAACCCTCCCGTAGGATAGTCGAGCAAGGCCGAGGAGATCATGTAAACGCCATTGACTATAGCCACCCCTTTAAAATCTAAACCACTTCTAAGAAGGAATATGACGTATATAGGAGCTATGAACGATGTAGAAGCCGCGTATAGTGATTCGACTATATAATATATGTACTCTGGTTTTAGACGTTTAGGTCCGGCCGAATTCCCTGCATTTTCACCGTTTCACCACGGGTTCTATATGGAGTACTCTTATATATTTTATGAATTTCTATGAAATAGAATAAATCCTATCTATTTTTCTAATTTTAAAATCAGGTAATCCTTAACTCAAAGCATAGTACATGAGTAATCTGAGATAACTAATCCTATAGCGGGGAGCTAATGTAGTTAAGAATACTGGTACAATTTTATCTAAAACTCTGGTTTTAAGGGGTTTTCTCCCGTAACTTGTTTTTCTCTTCTAATTACGTATGGATACGCAATTAGATTGCAAAGAATATATAAACAGTTTGCAATAACAATGCATAAACTCGATTAATACAGCTAGAGTTGATCTACCCGTAATCTCTTTATTTTGAATATTTTATCTAATTCTTTATTTTCACTCACTATTAGAGTGATGTTGTTGCTTATCATCGCGCCTAGGTGGAATGCATCCAAAGTTTCAAAATATCAATAATAGTTTGAGTTAAACTAACTCGTTAAAATTTGTTCGCTGGTTAACTTATTGATGGATAAATCGTGTTTGCTTAAAGTTTGAAAGTTAAGAAGACTTGACGAATACTGCGTATCGATGGGATCCTCGTCTTCTAATTTTTACGTTAAAGTTTTCTCTTAGAGCTTTTTCAAGTTCTCTATAGAAATGCTGGTTTACGATTTCTCTTGGCGGGTAGAGTCTAGACATCAGGCCTTTTAGGATATTTATATCGGTTGTATTTCTAACATAGGAGATATAGCCGTAGCGTATGAGAGTTTTTAATTTGATTGAAAAAGTTCGAGAACGTGCAGATTTTAATAAGGCTTTACAAACTTCTATAGTCTTCTTTAATACTTCTTTTTTAAGTTCTACAACATATGGCGTTCTTTCTTTTTCAACTGCCAAGAGAGATTGAACTGCCATTATTAAAATATAAGAAAAGGTTATTAATAAAGTGAATCTTTTTCTTTATTTTTCACATGTAAGATTAAGCAGT
>JALURF010000169.1 GCA_027017165.1 Thermofilaceae archaeon | reverse complement strand
CCGGAGGTCAGCCCTATCAGGAGCACCCCCCAAAGCAATGCGCGAGAAAACCGGTTTGGCATATGCATCCCTCCTTATCGTATCTGGCTCAGGGTAAGCTGCCAGCTCAGGGTATCCTGGAGAATCTGCAGGCTTGCACTCGCTTCGGTAAAGAGTCTACCGAGCTGTTCGATGACGGTCAAGAGGAGTTGAATCCCGATCGGCCCGGCATGGGTAAGGATATGTGAGTAGTAATGAAGCTGGAATTCCTGGTCCTGATCGGAATGAAAACGGCGGATCGCCTCCTCATCCATGGTCTCGACCTCGGTGTTGATCGGGATGACGTAGCGGGGAACACGGTGGATTCCTCTTGATCCCTCTAGCCAGCCGAGCAGGAGGATGCCGACCAGGGTAGCCTGTTCGTTCAGATAATCTGGGCTGAAGACCGCATTCTGCTCGGGAGGAGTGGTGAGGCGAGGACCGTAGTTCCCGTAGTCGGGATTGATGAGCTGGGAATCGTAGATGATGCCGACCGTCTCGGTACCGATGCGGACGAACTGGCCAAAGGCGTAGTCGTGCGGTTGAGGAGGATCGGCTGTCTCCAGCCGGTCCAGAATCCGGCAGAGATAGTCGATATGGGAGTTCGATTTCACGATCTTCCCGATGATCACTGTTACCGCCTCCTGATCTTGCTGACCGCTTTGCGCGAGATGCGAAGAGTGATGAAAAAAAAAAAAAAAAACTCCTGGAAAAGACGATATCGTATGGCGATCTCCAGACGAGAGAATTGAGTGGGGCGCCCAGCTTATCGTCCACGAATATGAGGTCGCGGTATTCTTTAGAGATGGCAAAGCCTACGACGTATTAGGACCTGGTAGACATACGCTTACCACGCTTAATCTTCCACTTTTAACGGATTACCTGGTGAAGTTGCTTGGTTATCCTGAATCTCCCTTTAAGGCTACGGTAATTTTTGTCTCTACTAAACAGTTCATGGGTAAGTTTGGTGGGAGGTCTCAAACGACAGACCTAGCACCATTAACATTCTACGGCGGTTACTGGTTTAGAGTAGAAGACCCTAAAGTATTTGTTAATGAAGTAGTAGGAGGACAAGATAGATACACTACAAGCGAGGTAAACGGGTTTATACGCGGCTTTATCAATGAACGACTGATAGATTTCCTAGCTAAATACGACCTCTTAACAGTTTTTACGAAAGTGGACGAGGTAAGCTTTAAGGCTAAAGCCATGATACAAGACGAATTCAAGAGAATAGGCCTAGAACTTATAGACCTAAAGTTTGAAGGCATAGACACCACGCCGGAGTATAGGGAGAGGCTTTTCTGGATTAAACAAAGCGGACAGGCAGCCTACGTTCTCCAAATGGAGACAGCTAAGACTATGGCAAAAGAGCTTGGAAAATCTCCGGGAGCCGCTCTCGGCGCTGGTATGGTCATGATACCTCCCGTATTTACGCCTCCACCAGCACAGCCAAGCCAGCCTGCCGCAGCGCCAGCAGCGCAGGTAAAGACTTGCCCTAGCTGTAATAGAAGTGTTCCAGCGGACGCGCGTTTCTGCCCTTACTGCGGATTCGACTTTACTAAAGCTACGACTAGCGGGTCTTTCTGCCCGTTTTGTGGAGCTAAACTACCTCCAGGAGCGGTATACTGTCCTCGCTGTGGGAAAAAAGTGAGTAAATAGATCAGGTTAAAATACGCCTAAATACCTCTTTAATTCTCTCATATCTTTCTAAATCTTCTTTAGAGACGCTGGGCTCTACTTTTTCTAGAGCCTTTAGGAAGTGCTCTTTTCTCACTTTTGTAGGCTTGCCAGCTTCCCTTAGCGCTATCATAGCGGCTTCTCTGCAAACGGCAGCTATATCAGCGCCGGTATATCCCTCGGTTTTCTCAGCCAATTCCTCTAAATCTACATCTTCAGCTAGCGGCATCCTCCGCGTATGTACTTTGAAGATTTCAAGTCTAGCCTTTTTATCAGGAGGTGGGACGTAGATCACACGGTCAAACCTGCCCGGCCTTAAAAGTGCTGGGTCTAGGATGTCCGGCCTATTAGTAGCGCCTAGGACAACTACTCCTTCAAGTCGTGTTATACCATCCATTTCCGTCAATAACTGGTTGACTATCCTATCTGTAACTCCGCTATCGCCGCCTCTCATGCCTCGCCGTGGAACTATAGAATCTATTTCGTCAAAGAATATTATACACGGAGCGGCTTGTCTGGCTTTAGAGAAGATTTCTCTTATGGCTTTCTCGGATTCTCCAACCCATTTACTTAGTATTTCTGGTCCTTTAACGCTGATAAAATTGGCGCCGCTCTCCGTCGCTACAGCTTTTGCCAACAGTGTTTTCCCACAGCCTGGAGGACCGTATAATAATACTCCCTTCGGAGGGTCGATGCCCATTTCTCTAAAATATTCCGGATTTTTGATAGGCCATTCTACAGCCTCCTTTAATTCCTGTTTTACATCCTCCAATCCTCCAATATCAGACCATTTGATTTCAGGGATTTCTACGTAGACTTCTCTAAGGGCTGACGGCTGAACATCTTTTAAAGCTTCTAGAAAATCTCTCTTGGTGACTTTTAACTCGTTCAATACCTCGGCTGGTATGCGCTCCGATTCTAAGTCTATCTTGGGGAGAAATCTCCTGAGAGCGTGCATAGCGGCTTCACGACAGACGGCGGCTATATCCGCTCCCGTAAATCCATGCGTCAACTCGGCAAGTTCATCCAAGTCTACATCCTCCGCCAAGGGCATATTCCTCGTGTGTACATGGAAGATTTCTTTGCGGGCGCGTTTATCCGGTACGGGGATGGCTATTTCACGATCAAATCTTCCGGGTCTCCTGAGGGCAGGGTCTATAGCGTCAGGCCTATTTGTAGCGGCTATAACGATCACTTGGCCTCTACCCTTTAATCCATCCATCAATGCTAGGAGTTGGGCTACAACTCTTCTCTCTACTTCACCAGTGACTTCTGAACGTTTAGGAGCTATAGCGTCTAATTCGTCGATGAAGATTATAGAGGGGGCGTTTTCTTCAGCTTCTCTAAAGACCTCTCTTAGTCTTGCTTCTGATTCCCCATAATACTTGCTCATAATCTCTGGTCCGTTAATAGCTATAAAGTGAGCTCCGCTCTCGTTGGCGACTGCTTTAGCTAGTAGAGTTTTTCCCGTGCCCGGTGGGCCGTGAAGGAGGACTCCTTTAGGAGGCTCAATACCCAATCTCTTAAAGAGTTCCGGATGTTTCAGGGGAAGTTCTATCATCTCTCTTATCTTCTGCTTAGCTTCTTCTAGATCCCCTATATCCTCGTAAGTGATCCTGGGAACTCGAACCTCTTCCTCTCTAACGGGCTCAGAGCGTATTACTACGTCAGTGGCATCTGTGATTATCACGGGGCCGCTCGGTTGCGTGGAGACCACAATTAATCTTAAGGCGGTGCTTATCACGGGGACTACGATAGTGTCCCCTCGCAGAAGAGGCCTGCCGGTAAGTCTCCTTTTTACATATTCGATGAAATCTGGGCCAAAGCGTAGCGCTTCGGCAGGAGCGAGGACTACTCTCCTAGCCGTGCGGATTTCGGCTTTTCTCACAGTTACAATATCTCCTATTGTAACTCCGGCGTTTCGTCTAATAGTTCCGTCCATTCTTATAATTCCCTTTCCTTCATCCTCGAGGTACGCCGGCCATACTATGGCAACGGTCTTTTTGGTACCTTCTATCTCTACGACATCTCCTGCATCTAGATTTAAAGCGGCCATGCTCTGTTTATCAAGTCTAACTATACCTCGCCCCACATCTCGCTGTTTAGCTTCTGCAACTCTAACCTGTATTTCTTTCATATACTACACCTACCTTAAATTACCCTAAACTTGGTTTAAAAGCTTTTATAAACGTAAATTTTGGGTTAAGAAGCTATAATCTCAACGATGTCTCCATCTTCGAGAACGAAATCGGCCCCAACTCTCTGTGGGCTGAACTTTAGACGGGGACTCCACACGCGGGCATATTTGAAATTCTTGTAGAGTTGGGAGTGTATTAACTTGGCTACATCCAGAACAGTTGCACCCTTTTTAATTACGACTGGTTTCTCGGCTATCTCCTTTCTCCCAGGCTTTCTCGTGTATACTCGCATTAAATTTAAAAGTTCGAATAGCTTCCCGCCTATAATTTCAGGATTCGTATTTACGCCGTTTTTAGCGGAGATCTCGATATAGGCTAATCCTCGGTCTTTAAGGAACTTTTTGAAGTTTTCTAGGGCGTCTTTATCAGCTACGGCATCTATTTTATTTATCACGAAAAGCGCTGGCTTATAGACTACATTCTCGAAGAGAGAATCCTCGATATCTGATAACTCCGCTTCCCCGTCTATCCGCACTAGTGCGTGGTAAATTCTGTAAGATCGTAGCATTTTTTCAACATCTCTCACAGTGCAGTTTCTCAACTTACCCAACACTATGATCCCTCCCTGGCTTCTCCTCTCCATCCTAACTAGAACGCGGGGTTTTCTAACGTGTATTCTAGCTTTTTCCAGCTCCCCTATGAGTACGTTATATTGATATTTTAAATCTCCTTGAGCATCTACTAACAGGATGAGTCCATCCGCGTTCCTTGCCAGGGCTAAGGTTTGAAGCCCCCATCCAACGCCGGAGGAAGCGCCTTCTATTATTGCTGGAGCTTCCACCAGCTGAAACTCAACGCCTTTATATACCATCATGCCAGGTACAGGGCGCTTAGTTTGAAATGGAGTATCTGAAACCACTACTTTGGCATTCGTCAATCTCTTTAGCAGTGTGCTCTTACCGCTCTTGGTCAATCCGAGAATAACTATCTGGGCATCTCCTTCCTTTTCAACGAAAAAACTGTGTCGCTTACCCTTTTTCTTCTTTTTCTCAAGCTCTATTTGCCTTCTTAAAACAGCGATTTGTCTTCTAACTCGTGAGACGAGCTTTTCCGTTCCCTTATGCTTGGGGACGGAGGATAGAAAATCTTCTAATGCTTTGATTTTTTCTGATGGCGTGCGGGCTTCCATTACCTTAGCCCATTTAGCCTTAGCTTCAGCTGGCAGGTTGGCGGGCATATTCTATTCTAAATATAACAATAAAGGATATTAATCTTAATAGCTATCACTACGACACGTGCCTGTCCAAGAGAGGAGCAAGTGTAAATTTTACCGCTATACAGTCCTTGGAACACGTTGCATATTAATGCCCCCTGAGGAGTGGCGCAGGAGAAAAGATAGTTTAAAAACTTTCTGTGCGGGAGAGGGGAAAGGATGCTCAATTCTAATGATATATTTTAGAAAAAACCACTTTAAAAATAATATAATCAACAAAAAACGAAACGGGAGATTTTAAGTGGACAACGTGAGGAATTTTCTGAAAAATATAGCCAAAGCGGTTGTAATATTAGCTATCGCACTCTTAGCATCCTCAACTTCTATACAAACTTACGGCTTTCCTTCCTCCTTTCAATATATCCTAGGGCTTGTAATTTCTATGGTTCTTTATCTTCTACTAATCAAAATGAGATTTAGCTCTAAGATAGCCATGCTGGGGGCTCTAACGGTTTATTTGAGCATATTCTGCGCCGCTACGCAGCTAGTCCAAGGGACAATTCTGGAAACTTTAAAGTCTTTTATAAAGGGAGAAAGACTGTCGATATTCATTGAGGGGGTCTTAAAGCACATAACAACGCCTACCGAGCTGTCGTACTATACTCTAACTGTTATAGCTCTCTGGACCGCATTTATCACAGCCTTATTGCTTCTTTCAGCATCTATAGTCCATTATTTTTCGCGTTCATGGTTTTTCCTGGAAAATCTCATTCCTCCACTATCTAAGCCGTTAAGTAAATACCTACCCAATATAGGGGGATTCAACAAATTTAATAGTGCGTTAGGAGTCATCATAGCAGTAGTGGTATTTAGCGTTGATATCGCTTTAAGTCCTGAAATTCCGTCTTTAATTCTATTACTCACTAATGTTTCCTTTAATATCTCCATGATAATATTTAGCGTGATTCAAATATCCCTAACCGGTATTCTTTCAAAAGATTCACATTTTAGCCTAATGGCGGGGGCGCAAATAGGGCTTATTGCTTTTCTGATTTTACTCAATATGGTGTTTTGGAAAAAGGGTATTACAAGGAAGTTTGTACCTCTAAAAGAACGACTTAGAATATTCTCAGTTATAGCGCTTGGTTTTTCTATAGCCTATATATCGCTTTATCTTTTAACCGATATAGGCACATTGACTCTGTTTCCATATATAGTACTCTTGGTATTTTTTAACTCGATCTTAGCTGCTAGAATCGAGTCCGAGTTTCAAGTACTTTTTATAGCGGACAAGCTAAATACTTCAACGTATCGTTTTCTATCTTCTCTCGTAGGCTTAGAGAATCTACGGGAGATATCTACACTAGCCGCGCCAATTCTATACTTGGCGTCTAATCCTGTACTCCCAGCGATACTCGCAAATATTATTGGCATGATATCCGCCTATGAAAAGAAAGAAAGGGAAAAAGCGGTCAACCCGATAGCATACCTGTCAACGGTCCTTTTCATGTTTTTCCTTTTCTCTGCCCTTTTCCTGCCAAAATACGGGGGAGAAATCTATGAAGTAGAAAGCTTTATCCCCAAAGTGCCTGTAGTAGATTTGGATGCTTTGCACATGGCTTTCGGAGCCGCCACATCCATCGTGTTCGGCGTGTTACATCTTCTAGCCTTTAAATATCCCATTAATCCTGTAGCTTTTATAGTATCTTTCTTAATTGAATCTTATAACTCTGTACTGGCGATGGCTTTAGCGACAGCGCTAAAGATAGCATATTTGAAGATATTGAAACCCAAGGAATATTTTTCAGCAATGATAATCGCTATTCTTGTCTATATGGCTCTAAACGTTGCTTACGCAGTATTTCCTATTCAATAAACTATTTTATTCTGATTCTCTATTCTCTCTACGGTTACCATGTGGGTGTCTCACCATAAGAAAATAGAGAAAGCTGAAGGAAGGCTTAGACTAGCCCTCTTGTTCCCTCTAATACAGGCAATTATAGCAATTACAGCGTTGTTCTTCCAATTTCTAGATCTCACAATATCCGTGATATTAGTGGTGATCTCCCTAGCCGCTTTAATAGTGTTATACTTCTCGTTAAGGCAGTTCGAAGAAGCGGCCTACGATACGATAGTAAAACTGTTTCCAGTAATCTTAGTGATAGCAGCGGTGGGCGGATTGGGAATTTCCGCCTATCTAGTCTACGGCAGTTACGCTATAGTAAAAGAGGTCTTTTATAGTAGGAGATGAAATAGAAAAATGTTTATAGATGAATCGGCGTGAAAATGGGAGGGTGGCGAGTAATGGGGAAAGTAGTCGAACCGCCTAAGCCTTTAGTGAAAGTCCCAGTTCTCATAAAGCACGCAGGTGTACCGCCGAAAGAGTTCAAGGAAGGCAGGGGATATTCTGAGGGTGAAATAAAAGCCGTAGGGTTGACAGTACATGAAGCTAGAAAACTTGGCATATACGTGGATAAGAGACGTAAAACGACTTATGAAGAGAATATAAAAAGACTTAGAGAATGGCTAGAAGCCGTTAGAAAGGGGGAGATAGAGCCTCCCCAGCCGACGTTGCCAAAGGTCATTAAGATAAAACCGCCGGGTAAAAAAGTCTTTAAAGGAAAGACCATGGCTGGCAGAAGGATGAGAGGGTTACTTAAGCTGAAGTATAGGCATACCCATCACTATAAATGGGCTAGAAAACAAAAAGAAAGAGAGTTGAAAAAGAGACATGAAGCGCGCCGTCATAAAGGTGGGCATTAGGAGATTAGGTAATGGTTCTGGTTTCTCCTAATCTTATATATGGTAAAGTTAGGAAAGACAAAAACCTCAAAAAACTATTCTACACTTTAGAGAGGGACATCGAGGTTCAGGAAGGACTGAAACTGGCTAACATCAACGCGGTATCCAGGCTACATTATAACGATCACGGAGTAATGCATTCGCGAATAGTCGCTGGTAGCGCATTGGAGATGTTAGAAATATTGATATCGAGAGGTTTTACCCCTTCTTCAGTAAGCGATGGCATAGGAACAATTGAGGATTCTAAAATGATAGTCCTAGCCGGGGCTTACCTCCACGATATAGGAAACGCCATTCACAGAAAGGCCCATAATATACACGGATATCTCTTAGCCGATAGAATTCTCGATAGAGTGCTCCCCGCCGTATATGAGGATCCGAAAAAGGCTAGAGACGTGAAGTTCGAGATTCTTCACACGATATTCGCTCATGATGAGGAAGTTGTCGCGTTAAGCTTGGAAGCTGGAATAGTTAAAGTCGCCGACGGGTTAGATATGGCGGAGGGACGAGCTAGAATACCGTATAAAAGAGGTAAACTGGATATTCATGCCTTCTCCGCGCTAGCTATCAAATCTGTGGAAATCCTGGAGGGGGAAGAGCGACCGATTAAGGTAGTGG
>JALURF010000168.1 GCA_027017165.1 Thermofilaceae archaeon | reverse complement strand
GTATAATACAAGAGCTTTTCCGCCGCTTCTTTCTGATATTCAAAATGATAGGCCGCCTCTATATTACCTTCTTTGATAGATTTTAACGGAAAATCTTTGTACATGCGAAGGCTAACTACTTTTACGTTTTTATCAGGACTCCAATAATGGTATTGAGGTTTAAAAAGATCGACAGCGGAGTAACATCTCAAATATCCTTCTTTATAAGCTATTAGAAGAAATCCTTTTGATAGTATCTGGTCTAGCGTATACGTGGCCTCGCCGCCTATCTGCTTCTCTACCTCGTTTAACTCTATCTCGAAGTACCCGTTCTTGTTCGTGATGGCGCTTTCTATAGGATAGCCCCAGTGCTGATTTTGATCATAGAAGACGATGTAGTATTCCACTAAGACTCCCTCGAGAGGCTCTCCAGTCTCGGCATCGTAGACTGCTCCTTTGACATAAGCCACCGTAAACCCGGAGAATAGTTTCGGAGCATGTAAAATTGGAAAAATTAATATAAGACATAGAGCCAAGAGTAGGGGTTTATATTTCACGGAGTATGGGATGTTAGGCTGGTATTTAACGTTATGCATCTACTATTTAGCCGTGAGAGGGGAGGCTCCAAGCTATTTGAAAATTGTGAGAAGTTTTTCTAAATTATCGATTATATAAGCTCTGTTATCCAGTACTATCGAAAAGCCCTTACTGGAATAAGCTTTGCTTCTGTCGACTAAGACTGCTTTAAAACCTACGCCTAGAGCTCCTAGAAAATCCTCTCTAAAGTTATCCCCTATGTGTACTACATCCTCTGGCTCTATGCCAAACTCTCTTAGCGCTTTTAAAGCTTTACGAAATATACAAGGTCTAGGTTTAGAGCATTTGACCTCGTCCGCGTATATCTGAGCCGCGAAGTACTCGCTATAGCCCAGCCGCTCTAATATAATTCTAGTGTACGATCCCGGCCAAAACACAACATTGCCTATCGTCACCAAGATATAGCCTCTTTTCCTAAGTTCAGCGATTACCTTTTTAGAATTATCTAAGATTAAATCTTCTAAATTTTCTCGAGCAACTACAAACGCTAGAGCCTTTTTAATATATTCTTGATTTAAATTTTCGAATTCTCCAAGCAGGATTTCGGTGCTTTGCTCTACTATCCTATTTTCATCTATAAGTTCTTTTACGCGCATAGATTTTATCTTAGCGTAGGCTGTAAGGACTCTTTCAAAAATATCTTCGGATTTTAAACCAGTAATTCGAGCCAGGCTTATAGAGAATTTCCGGTAGAAGATTCTCGTATTCAAGATAGTATTCCAGATATCAAAACTTAAAACTTTCACGGGAATCTTCTCTTAAACCTATGCTTTAAGCTTTATGTAACATAATTTTGAGAATTTGCTAGAATGTGTGAACGCTCTTCAAGAAGTAGAGCGAGAGCTTTAAGATATTAACAGAAAGAGGGTCCCGCACGCCGTATTTCACAGTGTGAAATATTTATAGTAGCCCAATTAAAATACTTGTAGTAAAATCTCAAGGTTTTCTGTATGGGAGAGGAGAAGTTAAAAAGAGTACTAGGGTTAGGCTATACAACTCTGTTCGGCGTAGGCTTAATACTAGGCGCGGGCATATACGTCTTGATAGGGCGTGCCGCCGGATTTTCCGGCGATGCAGTATGGCTTAGCGTGCTCTTTGCCACGTTTATAGCGCTTACCACGGGTTTATCGTACGCAGAGCTATCTTCTATGTACCCTACGGCGGCTAGTACACACACGTATATTGAAAAAGCATTTCCTAAAAGAGGGCTTTTCGCGTTTATAGCTGGCTGGCTTATATTCTTCGAAGGAGTAGCCGGGGCCGCTACTGCGTCCGTGGGTTTTGCTAGATACTTCACTCAACTATTCGCTATGAGCGAGTACTGGATACCCTTAGTGGCCATCCTACTAGTCGTGGTATTATCCTTCATCAACTGGCTGGGAATAGAAGAATCGGCCATGATGACCGTCTTATTCACGTTTATTGAGGCAGGTGGTTTAATACTCGTTGTACTTCTAGGCTTTATACTCCCCCAAAGGTCTCCGAATTACCTTACCTTCAACCCGTCGTTGGATCCTATGATAGGAATTTTAATGGGCGCGGCGGTCTTCTACTTCGCCTTCACTGGTTTCGAGCTACAGCCGACCTTAAGCGAAGAGACAAAAGAGCCTAGAAAAACTATTCCAAAAGCGATCATCCTAGCCCTGCTAATAACTTCTCTGCTTTACCTCTTAGTCGCGGTAGCCGTTGTTAGACTGCTCCCCTGGAATATACTGGCTGAAACTAGAGCTCCTCTAGCAGAAGCCGCGGCTGCGGCGTGGAAGCCAGCGTACATGGTTTTAATGTTTATAGCTTTATTCTCGACGACGAATACCGTGTTGGGTTTTCTCGTCTCGGCTTCTAGACTTGCTTACGGCCTAGCTTCTGAAGGTATAGTATCAGAACGGTTGGCGAAAATCGATAAGTGGAGGAAAACTCCATATATATCCGTTTTAATCTCGGGCTTCGTCGCCGTCCTCACCATTCTAATTACGGTATTTCTGCCAGAAGTCACGGGGCTAAAACTTAGATTCGGAGAAGTCGAATATAAACTAGTGGATATGGTAGGTAAAACTTCTTCGCTAGCCGCTATCCTAGCCTTTATAATGGTTAACGTAGCGGTGATAGTGCTTAGATTCACCAAGCCGAACTATGAAAGACACTTTACAATACCCTTAAACATTGGCAGGTTTCCGCTACTCCCCGCGATTTCGATAGCGCTCGTAGTCTTCTTCCTAGCGATAAGCTTTACAGATTGGATCATATGGGTGAGCACCGCCGTTGTAGTATTCATAGGACTAGCGTTCTACAAGAAACAATAATAACTATTCAAGTATTTTTCTAGTAGTAACTACTACTAGAAAAAACTATGTGGAAAATTTTAGATGATTAAAATGACTGCTGAGTTATCTTACTGACTACTGGACATTAGAAAAGCTTATGAGTTTTCGTTTATTTTTCATGGCTATGTATAGGTTCGTAGAAGTCGAATCTACGGGATATGGAGTATACGACTTGTATCCATACATTAAGGATTTTGTTTCAAGTGTTGGGGTTGAAAATGGGCTTATACTGGTTTACGCGGCTGATGAATTGTGCTCTATTTTAACGATAGAATACGAGGCTCGGCTGCTCTCAGATTTGGAAATTTTATTGGAGAAGTTAAAGGTGAACGATTATGTTAAATCAACGCTCTTCTCAAAATCGATAATAATACCCGTAGTGAACGGCGTTATAGAGTTGGGGAGTTTTCAGCAGGTATGTCTACTTGATTTAAGCAGGAAGGAAGGTAAGAAAAGAGTTTTACTCCAGGTGGTGACGTGAAGTTAAAAGAAGTAAAGATATTGGACTTGGTAACTTATGGGCCGAATAAGCTATTCGATATTACAGATCATTGTATTGAAGTATCGGAAAAGGTTAGAGAAGGTTTTCTAACGATATTCTCAAAGGGGTCTACAGGGGCGATAGTAGTTCTCCCCAGCGGTAAGGAGATAAAAGAGTCGTATGAGAGAAGTCTCTGGGACCTAGTCCCTGTGTATGGGTGGCAACACCCTGGAAACGCTTATGCTCATCTCAGGTCGACGCTAATCGGGACCTCGCATATAATTCCCATCGTCGAAAATCAATTACTGATACCGGAGCAATCCATCTATTTTCTCGAAAACCAGCCAGTTACTAGAAGACATAGAAAAATAATAATTCAAGCGATAGAACTCACATAAAACGGTAAAATTCAAGATAGGCAATAATGACAGAATCCACCCCCAGAATTTCACCTTTTGTCTAGAATAGTGACTTGAAGACCGCCGAACATCTTTTCGATCTGGATTACATTTCCAAAATTGTCGAGAGCCTTAGCTAGGGCACAGTTCGTCCAGTTTTCCTCGTATGTTTCGTATAGAGACCACCACTCATTTCTGAAATCTCCTGTGAGTAAAGCCGCTATCACGGGCACCAAGTATTTTATGTATAAGCCTATGACGATTCTGAAAAGGGGGTTACACGGCTTTCCTATATCTACTAGGACAATCCTGCGAGAAGCCACGCGGAGAAATTCCGCTAGAGCTTTAGCTTTATCAAAGGAATCTCTAAAAGAATAGGCGGCGATTAACCCATCGAAAGAATTCCTTCTAAAGGGCATATATTCGAAAACCCCACATACAACGTCTACATTCTTAGCTCTCAATTTCTTAAGCATTTTCAGAGAAGCATCAAACCCTACTTTAAACTCGGCCTCTATTAAGCGAAACGTTAAACCCGGCCCGGTGCCTGCGTCCAATACCTTACCAACTTTCTTTAAGCTAGAAGCTCCTATGTAGCGGATTTTATCGTCAAGAAAGAAGGAGATTACCCTATTGACTCTTACATATAATCCCTTCTCCTCTATGGATTCTATAACCTTTATTATGTTAAACCAGATCACGCCCGTACTGTGTCTCTCTTCCGGTTTCATTGCTCGGGAAAATAGTGTTAAAAATTAAGATAGGTATTTTTTCTCTAAATATTCTAGGAAGTACTTCGGGTTCATATCCTCTCCAGTAGCTCTCTTAATCAATTCTTTAGGCGGTAAAGTTGCCCCCCACCTGTGTATCTTTTCTCTAAGCCATTTCCTGATTTTCCCGAATTCGCCTTTAGCTACCAGGTCTTCCAGGTTTCCAAGTTCAGCTTCTAGGGCGTTTTTAATTTGCGCGGCTAGGATTGAGCCTATAGCATAAGTTGGGAAGTAGCCTATGTAGCCTTCAGACCAGTGGACGTCTTGGAGACAGCCGAGCCTGTCGTTGGGCGGGGTTATGCCTATGTACTTCTCCATTTTCTCATTCCATATTTCCGGTATTTCAGACACGTTTAGAGAGTCCTCTATTAGCTCTTTCTCTATCTCGTATCGTAGTATTATGTGGAGCGGGTAGTGGACTTCATCGGCTTCTACCCTTATGTACTCCGGCCTTACTATGCAGAAGTAGCGGTAGACATCTTCTGGTTTATACTCTTTGAGAAACGGGAGTAGGGCGCGCATAGAGGGGTAGAAGAAGTTTACGAAAGCTTTAGACCTCCAAACTATATTCTCCCAGAACCTGGACTGTGACTCGTGGACTCCGAGAGAGACTCCGGTCCCTACGGGGGTGCCCGCTAGCGCTTTATCTATTTGAAGCTCGTAGAGCGCATGTCCAAATTCGTGAACTATGGAGCCTAGGCTTCTCCTAAAATCGCTTGGATGATACCATGTTGTTATGCGGACATCGTCTAAGCTCATATCTATCGTAAAGGGATGGGCTGAAACGTCGAGCCTTCCCCGAGAGAAGTCGTAGCCTAGGTATTCGAGTATTAGGAAGTTTAAGTATTTCATAGCTTCTCTATCATACTTCTCTTCTTCCAGCTTATGATGCCGGGGAAAAACGCCCGCGTCTAGCACTTTTTTAAACAGCTTGGAGAGCGGGTCTCTGAGCTGGGAGAACATCCTATCCACGTCTTCGGACGTTAATCCTTCCTCGAACAAATCCAGGAGGGCATCATATAGCTTATCGAATTCTCTATATTCCGCTTTTTTCCGTTCTATCTCGACTATTTTCTCTAAGTGGGGTTCAAAGCTCTTAAAATCACTTTTTTCCTTAGCCTTCTCCCAAACCACTCTGGCTTTAGTAGTGACTTTGGCTTCCTCCTCTAATAGCTCCGGAGGTATTTTCTCATAAAATTCGAGTTGTCTTTTTAAAACTCTGATTACTCCCTTCTCGTATTCGTTTAACTCTTCTTCTTTCTCGGCTTCCTTGAACAAGTTTTTAAATTCATCGGATAAGAATAATTTCTGTTTTAAAACACTAAGCCTAGCAACAGCTATACCTCTCCTCTCCGCTGCGCCTCGAGGCATATAGGTGTTTACGTCCCAGTTTAGAAGGGCGAGAGCGTGGTTTAAAGCCCAGATATCCCCATATTTATCGAGAAGTTTTTTAATCTTTGGATTCTGAAAGACCATGTTTCATTCTTTTACTATTAAACCTAATAATTTTTCCCTTGATAGCTTAGGTGAAAATAAAAACGTTAAACCGTAAACTTGACGCGAAAGACAGAAGGCGCTTCTACTAAGTAGATATTATCCTCGCGTATTGCTTCAAGAACTCGGCCCTTCAAATCCTTAAACTTCAGACCCTCCTCGGAGTAGAATAGAATTTTCCCGTCTTCTTCCATGAATACAAGATATCCATCATCCGTAGAATGGATTTGTTTTACAACGCGTGGAGACAGTATTTTCTCCGTATTCCCTATTACAGCAAAATCCTTCTTGAGCGGAGCTAGAAAGTACAATTTAAATCCTAAACCGGGAATAGAGCCCTCTATTTTCTCATTAGATTCGAGTATTTGCATTTCTCCACTCCTCCACTCGTAGGCCAGGTAGCGTCCCTCCTCTAATCCCGGGACTTCTCCAGGAGATACTCTATATTTTATTTCCCTATCCCATCTGTCGATGTTGAAGACAGCTATTAAACCTACTACGCCGTAGCCCTTTATGGTGATAGTGTTCACTAGCTTGAGCGGGTATCCCTCGTTGTAAGGATCGTTGAACAGAGTATCTCTGCTCGGTAGAGTCGGGGCATCGGCTTTTAAAATCCTGCCATCGCTTAGAGTCAGCATTTTCAAAAGCTTCACATCGTGTTTGCCCGGTCTATCGGTTATGTATATGGGTCCTCCGCTAACCGCTCTTAAAACTGCGTGGTTTAAAGCTAGAGGATCGTCGCTCATAAACATATCGTAGTCTGGCCATACAAGTGGAGAAAGCCAGAGGGAGTTATAGGAATAGATCAGCGCGTGTCTCTTAAAGTCTTCACGCCAGTAGGGGATATAGTCTATGCCTCCTCTAGCCACGCTTGAGCTACGCCAGTTGGAATAGTTCTCTGGTATTAGACTCATACAGTTTAGAATTTTTAATCCTTGGAGGCAGGCGGCTGCTTCTACTCCTTCGATGTAGATTTTAGCCGCTTGTTTTACCGGGTATTTACCAGCGAAGTAACCGTAGAGGTCGAATTGGTTGTCTACCTTAAGGAAATCTACTCCCCACCTCCTCAGTCTGCTGTAGTATTTTTTGAAGAAATTGTAAGCGTTTTCAGGTTTAGGAATTAATCTATCCCTATACTCCTGCCCTCTAGTCAACACGTCTTTGAAATTCTCCGCTAGCTCAGAGTTCGGGTTTATCCCACGCCAATACCCCTGCAGAGTGAGCCATACTCCAAAATATTTAACGCCCATATCCTTAACTTTACGAATCAAAGCTTTCAATCCGTTAGGGAACTTTTCTTTATTAGCAGAAAAAGAGACTAGGGCATCCTCGCTTATATCCTGCCATCCATCATCTAGAAGTACGAAGCCTATTTTCACTCCAGAATTCAATAATTTTTCAACGGCCTCTAATACACGCTCCTCCGTTACATCTTTTTGATACGCATTCCAGCTACACCAGCCTAAATACTCAAAAAACTCTGGGAATTCTCTATCGCTTCTCAAAGCTAGAGGAGAATCCAGAAATTCTCCCGCTATTTTAAAAGCCGAAGGATATAGCTCGTAAGGGTTTTCCGATAAAACTATGGCAAATAGCGGAACTACTCCACCTCTATTAATTTTCATAAAGCTTCTAGGCTCTATGCGTATGGACCTTGCATCGGCGTACATGTAGGTCGAGTAATTCTCGGCTGACACGGGCATTACTAGGAGATACCAGCCGTTTCCTAAATCTAGAACTCCACTTATCAGAGGCAGACTGGTATAGGAATCGAGGTTATTAGCTATTATAGGGTAAGCCCATGGAGCTCTAGCTAGTTCACTTTCAACCTTCAGCTCTTCCGGGGGATAAGGAGGATTTTCCTCAGGAGGTTCTATGTAGGGTTCTCCCCCGGCTATTTTAGGAGGATAGTGTAACATCGCGTGTAGGTATATAGGATCTTCTATTCCCACTTGATAAATTAGATACTTTCTGACTTTACGAAATCGTATCTTACAGGTTAAAGGAGGATCTTCATAATCGCCTTCGGGCAGAGAAGACCAAAAGAGAACAGCGAATCCTCTCTTAAAGTCTTCTCTAGCCATATGTACTCTAATTCCCGCATTATTCTTAATCGTTAAAATTCTATCCTGCAATTTTTTGTCTCCTCGAAATGACAATATTTTATCTTTACCGAAGTAGAAGGCTATTTCCGCGATTTCAGTGTTTAGGTATCTGATTTTTATCTTATCTTTTAGCACTAGTATTTCAGGTTTTTTCATGATTAATAAACGGTAAAGCATGCCAATATTTTTCACTCCTAATCTAATTGTCACTAAAAGTCTTTGTTGAAGAAAAAGTATTGTAATTATCTAAGGTAATATAGGCAGTAATGACTGGCGAAGGAAATATTTTTATAAAAAACCGGAGTTATTCACTAGGATAAAAATGCATCAACGTATTGTAGAAGAAAAAATTTCGCTTTTGAAAAAGAAAAAAGAGGAACTGGTTGAAAATATCA